>SBGS01000136.1 GCA_006226555.1 Bacteroidota bacterium | reverse complement strand
TCTATAGGATTTGTCTTATTTCGCACCGGAACACCACCCGCACACATGTAAGCATCACCAATGGTCTTGATCTTTTCAAGGTTATTCTTCACAATGATCTCATCGAACTTCGTAAAATAAACATCCAGCTTTTTTACCAGCTCAGTAGGATTTGTACGATCTGAAATTTTAGTAAACCCAACAAAGTCGGTAAACATTACCGACACCGTTTTGTATGCTCGTGCGCGTGCTTTTCCGCTTTTCTTAAGCTCCTCTGCTGTACTTGCCGGGATTACATTCTTTAATACTTTCTCCGTCTTATCCTTCTCGATCTGAAGTAGTTTTTGTTGTTCAACTACCTTATTTTTTTCCTCTTCGATCTCACGGTTCTTTTGCTCGATCTCTCTGTTCTTCTGCTCGATCTCCTTCGTCCTCATACGAACCTTCATCTCCAGTCGGATCTGTTCTCTTCGCGCAGCTTCGATTCTTCGTTTCACACCTATTCGAACAATAAGGGCAAGGAACACGGCTATGATCATCCAGAACCACCATTTATACCAGATCGGTGCAGCGATAGTGAAGTTGATCTTAGCCGGATATTTACTCCATCTTCCTGTTCCTATTCTCGCATATACGATCAAGGTGTAATCACCATGACCCAAGGCGTTGAAATGAATTTCGTTTTGGGAGCCTATCTCAATTTCCCCTTCACCGGAACCAACCAGTTTGTACTTGTAATTCAAGAGATCCGGAGTACTAATGTCCGAAGCCTGAAAACGCACTGTAAAACTTCTTTGGTTATACTTCAAGTTAATATTAGAAGCTAAGAAGATCGGCGCGGTTAGAGGTGAATCCTTGCTGTTGACCGTAATCCATTCTTGATCGAGCTTAAATCCGGTAAAAACAACCTGTAAGTCTTTATCGTGTTCCAATAATTCCGACGGGATGAAATAATTATAGCCATATATTCCACCAAAATAGATCGTTCCTCCCGATGATCTGTAATATGCTCCCAGGTTAAATTCATCGCTCATTAAGCCATCAACCTCGGTAAAGGATTGAACGGTCTCACGCACAGGGTCGAAAGAACACAATCCTTTATTGGTGCTCATCCAAAGTTTGTTTTTATCCGGAAGAATTCCGTAAACCACATCATTTGGTAATCCATCCTTTTTAGAGAAAACCTGAGCTTTTTTTAGTTTTTCATTCCATTTGACAATTCCGGAACCCGAAGTAGCTAACCAATAAATGCCTTCCCTATCGTGGTGAATAGAATTGATGTAATCTGTCGTTACAGATTTAATGAATGTGTTGTATTCGTATGGACGGATCGTCATTTTTCCTTCGCGCTCAGATAGCAGATTCAGGCCTCCGGTGCTTGTCGCAAACCAATATCGTCCCTTTTTATCTTTGTATACCAGTCGACAAATTCCCTTGGAAATACTCTCTTGTGGTTTTTTTGGGTCGTGCTCAAAAAATTGTTGGTTACCTGTACGATGATTGTATAAAATCACCCCGTCTCTTGTGGCAAGAAAAACACGATCCCTATCATACGGTACGATCTTATAAATTCTCGTATTCGTAAAAGATTCCTTTTCGATCTTTATTTCATTGACCGTATAACCATTTTGATCGACCAATAACTGATAAAGCCCATCAGCACAACCCATTAAAACATTATAGTCATTAATCGCGAATAGGCTCAGAATTGCCTGTTCTCCTGAGCTTTTAAAACGATCTTCCTTATACCTGAAATAGTGTGTGAAATCACCTGTTTCCAAACTAAGCCTCGAGAGGGCATTGTCGGTTCCAATGTAGAGAAACCTTCCATTTTCCGTTTCAGTAAAGCTCCAAACACTCGGGTTAGATAATCCTTTCGCAAGATTTCCTGATGGGCCTATTCCTAAAAAGCCTTTCTGTAAAGGATTAAAGTTAGACAGTCCTCTTCTGGTCGCTAACCACATCGACCCGGAATGATCTTGATAAACAGCGGCTATTTCATTAAAAAGAAGTGCGTTCTTTTGAAATATATCCTCTGTACTTTGAGAAATTGTTCCATCCTTGTAAACTGTGAACAAACCATTTCCATTTGTGGCAATGAACCAACCTAATTCATTATGATAGAATACATCTGAAACCGATTGCGTTCCGTATTTAGACTCCAGTTGAGTGAAGTGTTTTTCAAAACTGAGTGTATACTTATCAAGGATAAACACCCCCTTGTTTGTGGCGACTCCTATCGACCTGTCGTTGTAATAGAAAAATTTGTTGACCTCGAAAGTTGTCCCTGCATAGGAAGTAGAAATAGTCTTTACTTTTTTCTGATCGACATCATAAAGAACTATTCCCGCATCAAGCGTTGCCACCAGAAGTTTGTTGTTCTGAAAATCAAAAAGTTGTGTCAGTCTTTTTGATGGTATCGATCGAGAATGATCCGAAAATCTCTTTCGTTTATGATCAAAGAGAAACAATCCAGATTCTGCTGTAGCCACCCAAACATTACCATCTTCCAGAATGAGAATATCTTCTATTTGAAAAGAACCGTTGTATTCAGGTCGATACGTTTCAAAGCGATCCTGTTTAATGCGATATACTGAAAGACCATTATTCGTTCCAAACCAAAGGTCTCCATCCTGATCGCTCTGTGCGCAACGTATATATGAGTTATCTAATCCCGGTGTTTCATCTGAAAAGAAATGAACAAAACTCCTTCCATCAAAACGGTTCAATCCGTCCTGAGTTCCAACCCATAATGCGTTTAGATCATCTTGTACTACACAGGTAACAGCACTTTGAGACAGTCCTTCACTGATCGTATAATTTCTGAAACGAAAATTACGTTGTGCCGTGACCGACCACGTCAGAAATAATGCAGCTATAAGGCAAATCAGCGCTTTCATTGCCTTAATTTAATAATTAGATCTATTAATTCGCTTGATTACCAACGTTCTCGGGTTGGATTGAAGCATTTTCCAGGTCTCTATCGAATAAATATAGCCCTCCTTTATCACCACCGATCAATTGAATTTTATCAAGAATTGTGCGTGCAAGCGCTTCTTCTTCCAATTGCTCAGAAACATACCATTGCATAAAATTGTGTGTGGTGTAGTCCTTTTCCTGTAGACATACATCTACAACTTCATTGATACTTTCTGTTACTTTCAACTCATGTTCAAGAAGTAATGAAAAAACATTTGGTAGTGATTCAAATTCACTCGGAGGCGTAGAAAGTCCAGGAATAACCGCTGTTCCACCTCTTTCGTTCACAAATTTGACAAGCTTCAACATATGAAAACGCTCTTCATCAGAGTGTTTATATAAAAACTTAGCTGTTCCATTCAAGCCTTGGTTTTCTGCCCAAGAGGCCATTGCCAAGTAAAACTGCGAAGATGATGCTTCTTTTTCAATTTGCTGATTTAATGCTTCTTCTACTCTTTTGTTCATACAATGGGTTTTACACAAAGTTATGATTTAATTCTTGTACTTTTGAGAAGATAACGAAGTATCCTTCATTGACATGGCCAAACGCAAGAATCAAGGCAATAAACTGAAAAAGAGTTTAACCCAGCTAATACGAAAAACATACAATCAACATCCTGATAGCTCTCTATCTCATAAAGCGCTTTGTGAGATGCTTGATATCCGCGATAAAGCCCTTAGAAGACTCGCGTTCACGATTCTCGAAGAGCTCGCAAAAGATGGTTTTTTAAAGCGCAGTGGCTACGGTGAATATAAGGTCAACGCGAAAGACATGTTTGTTGAAGGTGAAATTCAGATGACCACTCGTGGTGCCGGATTCCTGATTCCGGATGGTGACAGGAAGGACATTTTTATTCCTCCTTCAGGTATAAATCAAGCCTTGGATGGAGACCAGGTAAGGGTACAGATAACCAAACAAGGAAAGAACCGGGAAGAAGGAATCGTTGTTGAAATCCTAAACAGAGAGCGCACACAATTTGTTGGAACCCTTGAGGTTCATGATAAATATGCCTTCCTAATACCCGACAATTCTCGTGTAGGAACAGATATTTATATACCGAAGGAGAAGCTCAATGGAGGAAAGAGCAAGGATAAAGCTTTGGTGCGCATTACAGCTTGGCCGAAGTCTGCTGACAACCCATATGGAGAAGTCATCGAGATCTTAGGGGGTAAAAACCCGAATGACGCAGAAATGATAGGCATCTTGGTGAATCAAGGGATAGATTATGTGTTCCCTGAAGATGTGCTTGCCCAGGCCGAAGCGGTTCGCATGGAATTAGATGAAGATGAAATTAAGAACAGACGCGATTTTCGTGATATTCTTACGTTTACAATCGACCCTTTCGATGCAAAGGACTTTGATGACGCTCTATCATTCAGGCGACTTGAAAATGGGAACATTGAGCTAGGAGTGCATATCGCCGATGTGAGTCACTATGTTACTGCCGGTTCTCCAATGGATGAAGAAGCATTGAAGCGATCCAATTCTGTTTACCTGGCTGACAGGGTGGTTCCCATGCTTCCGGAACAACTTTCAAACCTGGCTTGTTCACTTCGACCACATGAGGATAAGTATTCCTTTTCAGCTGTTTTTGAATTAGATGAAAACGGCAAAATTCATGGTGAATGGTTTGGCAAAACAGCCATTCATTCCGATCGTCGTTTTACATATGAAGAGGCTCAAGAGATCATCGAAGGAAAAGATGGTGATCATGCTCTTGAAATTAGAACTTTAGATAAAATCGCTAAAATTTTGCGAAAAAAGCGATTACAACACGGAGCTATGGACATTGATTCTGAGGAAATGCGCTTCCGATTCAATGAAGATGGATTCCCTTCAGAGGTTATGATAAAGCGTTCGAAAGATGCCAACAAGCTCATTGAGGAGTTCATGCTTCTCGCAAACAGAAGAGTGGCAACCTTTATAGCAGAAAAACAAAATGTTCCTTTTGTCTACCGCTGTCACGACACTCCGGACGCAGAGAAAATATTGACCTTTAACCTTTTTATCAAGAAATTCGGTTACGAGCTTGAATCGATCCAGGAAGATAAGATCGCAAAAAGTATAAACAAGCTCTTGAACGATATCAGGCTTAAAAACGAATATTCCATCATTCAATCGATGGCGATTCGCTCCATGGCAAAAGCATCTTACGAGACCAAAAACATTGGTCACTACGGACTATCATTTGATTATTACACGCATTTTACATCACCTATTCGTCGCTATGCAGATTTATTGGTACATCGCATTCTTTTCGAAGAATTGAAGCATCAGAAACATCGTTACGGAAAAGACCTGGATGAAAAATGTAAGCGTATTTCCAGAATGGAGCGTAAGGCAATTGAGGCGGAAAGAGAGAGTACCAAGTATTACCAAACCTTGTTTGTGATCGATAAGATAGGACAAGAGTTTGATGGTATTGTATCTGGGATTGCGGACTTCGGAATGTTCGTAAAAATGACTGAGAATTACTGTGAAGGAATGATCCCGATCAATGAAATTCCGGGCGATCGTTATTATTTCGACCAGGATAAATTTAGAATTGTCGGTTCAAAAACGAATAGAGAATACAATATCGGAGATAAGGTTCGTGTCAGAATATTTGAAGTTTCTACAAGAAAAAGACAGATCGACTTAGAGTTGATAGTTGATTAAACTGTTTTGATCCTTTTGTTCAATTCATCCTTGTAAGACCCGCCGATTGGAATTACCTTGTCGATGTTTTCTAAGGTCAAGTTCGGGTATTCAATGGTTGATATTCTATCCAATCGAACGATGAACGACCTGTGAATTCTTAGGAAATCGTCTTCACCTAATTTGGATTCAATATCCTTCATTGTAGAGTGGATCGTAAAGCGGGCATTTTGTGTATGTATGACTACATAATCCTTTAGTGCTTCTACGTAATAGATATCGCTATTCTTGAGTTTTACGAGCTTACTGTTCGATTTTACGAAAATAAAATCTGAATGATCCTTGTTCTCAACCAAAGAATATAGCAGATCTCTTTCCTTCATCACTTCTTGCTCTCGGCTATGCTTATAAATAGCCATTTCAATGGAGGTATGAAGATCTATCTCTTTGAACGGTTTCAGCACGTAACCGTATGGTTCTGATATTTTAGCTTTTGAAAGTGTGGATTCATCGGCGTAAGCTGTCAGAAATATTACAGGGATTGAAAATTGCTTTTTGATCTCCTGAGCGGCTTCTATTCCACTCATATCACCTTTCAACATGATATCCATTAAGACGATATCCGGACGTTCAGACCCTGCTAATTCGATCGCTTTTTCACCTGTTGCTGCAGAACCGGATATCATATAACCCAGCTTTTTTAAGCTGTGTTGAATGTCCTTTGAAACAATGGACTCATCTTCAACTACAAGAACACTTACTTTTGCCATGGTTAATCCCTTATGTTCTCAAATTTAAGCAAATATTTTGTACCGTTTTCGGTGTTAACATCCAATTGGCCGTCCAGCTGTTCTGTAAGTGTCGCTATTAGCTGAAGCCCAAGTGTCTCTGTGTTCATTTGCTCAAACTGATCTGGCAATCCTATTCCGTTATCAGAAACCTCCAGTTCTACTGTTTTTCCTTTCTGTTCCAACCTTACGGATATAATTCCATCATTATGTTCCGGCCAGGCGTATTTTAACGAGTTTGTGATGATCTCATTGATCAATAAACCACAAGGAATCGCCTGATCTAGTATCATATTCACCTGGTGAATATCCGACTCAAGTCTTATCCTTCCCGTGATCTGATAGGATGATATCAAGTTATTGCATAGGTCTTCAATGTAATTACCAAAATTCAGGGAAGAGAAAACTTCACTTTTGTAGAGTGTTTCGTGAATGATCGCCATGGACCTGATCCTGTTTCTACTTTCGAGAAGGATTCCCAGTGTGTTTTCATCTGATACGAAAGAAGATTGCAGATTAAGAATACTCGAAATGATCTGAAGGTTGTTCTTAACGCGATGATGGATCTCTTTCAATAAAACCTCTTTCTCTTTCAGGGATTGTTCGATTTCAATACTTGACTTCTTCTTTTCTGAAATATCATGGGCTACGAGAGATATTTCAGAAACTTTGCCGTTACTATCAAAGATTGGGTTCAGGAAGATCTCCATCCAATAGTCGTTTCCGTTCTTGGATCGCAGTTCTATTTCGATCTGGTGAGATGCTCCTGCTCCTACACGTTTCAAATAGATGTTGAACAACCTTAATCTGCTTTCTGATAGAATGTTTTGGAATAAATACCCAAACTGCATCCCATTGTTTATCTCCAGCCCGAATAGAGAATTGAAATAGGTAAAGCAATGTGAATTAAACCCTGTAATCTTCAGGTCCTGATCAATCGTTAACAAGAATGTATTCGACGAACTATCCAGAATCGCTTTATTTCTCAGGAACTCTTCTTTAAGCTTCTCCTCTGCTTTTACTCTTTCACGGATCTCAGACTCTAATTGCTGATTTGTTTCCTCCGCAATTTTTGCGCGGATCTGCTCCTGAGCGAGCCTTCTTTGTTCGGTTATATCATGGATGATACATTGATACAATAAGTTTCCATCTATGATGATCTCATTAAAGCTAACCTCTGTTTCAATCGCACCATTTTCGGATCTAAACAACCAGTTAAAGCGAATATTCTTCTTGGTTGTCAGAACTTCTCTAACCTGCCAGTATTTCTCATAACTCTCTTTAGAATCATCAAAGCTGAGCTCAAAGAGTTTTATACCATAAACCAATTCATCTCCAAAAATCGTTTTTGCAGTTTTATTGAATTCGATAATAACATCCTTATCCAGTAGGAAGATAGCATCACTTGAACCTTGGAAAATAGAACGAAATTTTTCCTCACTCTGTCTCAATGCCTGGGCTGCGCGCTGCATATCGGTCAAATCAACAACTGACCCTTCGATCATACCGCTTACAATATCCTGATACCAGTTAAAAATGAACGTTTTTATCGTTCCGTTTTTCAACTGATAAGTCGTTTGATAATTCTGCCCCTGCTGGTTATCCTCGATAGAGGAAAGAATAAATTTCCATTCATTTGAAACCTCCCAATCAAATAATTTATCTCCCCGTTTCAATTCGTTTTCAAACATCGAAAAGAAGGACTGGTTGGCATCCATAATGGCAGAATCTCTATCGAGTGTAAATACTCCTGCCCTGTTTTTATCATATAAGTTACGATAGCGCTTCTCTCTTGCCTCCAATTCTCTTTGACGTAGAAATCCTTCAGTTACATCACTAAACACCGCGAGAAGGGCTTCTTTTTGCTCAAACTCTATTCTACTTACTTCAATTTGAATATGCGAAATGGCGTTATTTATCTCGTTTGGAAAAGAAACCGTCTTTTCAAACTTATTGCCGGGACGTAGATTTTTTACTTTTTCCAGTTCATTTACATCAAACAGATTGAAGAATTTCTGTTCAAAATTTTCTCCCCCTTGAAGAAAACTATTTGTTTCATCATTGAAGTCATGGATCTTCCAGCTTCCGGTCCATTCAAACAACACAAAACCCCTTCTGGTGCTGTTTAAAAGATTCTTTAAATAGCTACTATATCTTTCAAGACTGCTGAGTATCGCCCTTCTCGCGGTCATCATCAATATGTTACTCGCTCCTATCAATACAACTAAAATCAACACAAGTACATAGATTGCTCCAGCATCTTCTTTGGTTAGAAACATGTAAACCAAAAACGTGATGATCAATACTTGATAGATCACCGCATAAACAAATCTTTGAATGATGATCACGGACAAGAAGTAGGCTACTATCGCCATGATCACTTCTTTTTCAGAAGGATCAACATGTGATAATGGAACTATATTAACGGCACTCCAGAAATATAAATGAATGATCAGAAAATAAATGAGCTTATCTCTTAGGCGAACGTTGAAGGCACATACAAATGCATAAAGGGGAAACATCGCAATGTAGGTCACAGTGCTCCATATTGCTAATTTTGGAAAATCGAACATCAGAAGGATCACAACCAAAATTGGCGCAAGTACCAAAGCTCCGATACCATTGGATAACAAATTTTTTCTAAAATCATCCTCTTGCAGATATTCCGGCCGGACAGAAGATCTTGATTTTAAAATATTCGTTATTGATAATTTCATCCTTTTCTAAAATTGGAAATTTCCAATCATCAACAAAAGAAAGAAATAATAGTTTA
>SBGS01000298.1 GCA_006226555.1 Bacteroidota bacterium | reverse complement strand
AGATCAAGGATCTTTAACATCATTGTTTGTGCTGTATCCAGCACAGATTTGATCAGCGGGTTTCGACGCTCAAAATCCGTCAGATCAGTGATCGGTAATATTGGGTTGAAATCCATAATGGACGGATTCTTGGGCTGAACTACACACTCTATTGTATCGTATTCAGTTTTCCAATGTTCTGTATCTCCCCACATATCCGGAGTGATCTCAGACATTTTTACACGTTTCTTCTCATTCGTTTTGAGATCTGTCAGGAAATAATAATACTCGAATACACCATCAATGCCATCATTCATTTTCTCGCGAAGATCTGAACCAACAGCGTAGGGACGATAATCTTTCAAAGGCTCATAATTAAGCACATACGCCTCCATTCCTAAACAAAGTAGAGATACAAACAAGGCGCTTCCCCAGTAATTACCAAGGAACTTACCTCCAGAAGCTTTTACGAACAAGGCAAGCAGCACAGCTACTATCCCAAACAGTATCGGGAAATACCATGTGAATACCCAGGAGAAAAAAGCAATTACCAAAGTAGATGTCGCAAGATAAACTACATTCTGTTTTCTGGTATTTGGAGTGATCTTCCACTGCCCAACAAAGATCCATATCACTAAGTAGAGTAATACAATATCCTTCCATAAAGATTCCGACGGTGTTAATGATCTTCCTACAGAACCTTTCATGGCATCCCCGAAACATCCGCAATCATCAACACACTGTGGTAATTTCATCTCCTGAACAACGAGCTCCTTGTCCGTTTTTGAAATGATCTTTAACTCCTTATTCGTCTCAGCCTCCTTGATCTTCATTTGAGCGACAGGATCTGTCATTTCATAGGTATCGTGATCTGCAAACTTTACTGTAGGATCACAAGAGGCGGTATGCCAGGTCAAGAATGTAAAGAAGATCATCATTAGGATCATTAAATATGAAACAAGCTTGATCTTACCCCCAATTATTGTCAATACACCTAGAACGATCTCTGCTATACAAATAACCACGCTGAGGAATAATGCCCAGTCCATGAAAAATTCGAGAGAGAATCCCGGCGCCCCAAACAGCTCCTTGATCCTGTATGCCAGAGCTCCGTCCTCAAAATACTCTTCCAATTTATACGAGAAACCCAGCGGGTCATTCGCTTTTACCAACCCGGAAACTATAAACAATCCACCTACCAGCACTCTGGAAACACTCGCCATCAGCAACCTGCCTTTGAATAGTATAATACCTCCGATACTGGTCATCAGGAGCATCATAGATAATGTAAAAAGCAATGTTGAACTATCAGCAAATGCCGGATGATATCCCATTACCAGAAGAGCAAGTCCTCCTAGGTTTAATAAAACAAACGCAATATTGAATACCAAAGAACGTCCTTCGATCGTCACACTTTCTTTTAGTCTCATAATCTTATTTTTCTTCTTGCAAATGAATCAAGGCGAACACAGCATAATTGAGCATGTCAAAATAGTTTGCATCAACACCCTCACTTATCAATGTTTTCCCACTGTTATCTTCTATCTGTTTCACACGGAGGATCTTTTGTAGAATAAGATCTGTAAGCGAACTGACACGCATATCCCTCCACGCTTCACCATAATCATGATTTTTTTTCTCCATGAGTTCAAAGGCCTCCGTTGCATATTTGTTATACAATTGAACAGCCTCCACCGGATCCAATTCTAGTTTTTTCAGCTGAGTTTCGTTACACTGAATGATCGCCATGATACAGTAGTTCACAATGGCAATAAACTCATCCTCAACGGATTCTCCGACTTTATTTTTACCGGTTTCCTGAATAGTTCTTATCCTCTGAGCTTTGATAAAGATCTGATCTGTAAGTGAGCTCGGACGAAGTATTCTCCATGCAGTTCCGTAATCCTTCGTTTTCTTTTCGAAGATATCACGGCAAATAGTAATTACATTTGTGTATTCTGTGCGTGTATCTGCCATTAATTCCATAACATGAATTCAGTCGTTGAAGATAAACATTTTAGCGGTAACCTAGGCCTTCAGTGTGGGGATAAATATCTTGATCTTTCCAGTCCGGTTGTGATGGGAATATTAAATCTTACGCCGGATTCATTCTACAGTGGGAGCAGAATGGAGAATGAAAAGATGCTTCTCAAAAGCGCCGAGAAAATGATACTGGATGGTGCATCGATCCTGGATCTTGGAGGGTTCTCTACTCGACCCGGAGCACAAGCGGTTTCAGAAGAGGATGAAATTGCACGCATTGTGCCTGCTTTAAAACTTCTTAGCAAAACGTTTCCTGACACTTTGTATTCGGTTGATACATTTCGCTCAACAGTCGCGTTAAGATCAATTGAATCGGGAGCACATATTGTAAACGATATCAGCGGGTTACAATTCGATCCGAGCCTGTCGGAAACGCTCAAAAATCATCATCCGGGTTACATTCTAATGCATGTCAAAGGAAGTTTCGAAACCATGCACAAGCAAAACATGGAAGATGATCCAATTGCAGAACTTATCTCGTATTTTAACGAGAAGTTGACTGAGCTGAAACAGCTTGGTGTAGAAAATGTTTTACTCGACCCAGGGTTTGGCTTCAGTAAAGAAATACCCCAAAACTTTGAAATATTAAAATCCTTGGAGCAACTAATGGAATTAAATCATCCGATTTTAGTAGGTATTTCGAGAAAATCAATGATCTACAAAACGCTGGAGCTACTTCCTGAAGAAGCGCTTAATGGCACAACAGTATTACATACAGTTGCTTTGATGAAAGGTGCATCTGTTTTGCGAGCTCATGACGTAAAAGAAGCGATGGAAGCAATTAGGTTAATTCAAGCAATGTCATAAATAGAACCAAATTCCTTCTCATAAGAGCGTGCTCCCTGCAATCCGCCAGTGTGAATAAAAACAAGCGTTTCATTATCGTATGCCCCTTTTTTAATCTGATCGAAAAGAGCATACATTGCTTTCCCCGTGTAAACCGGATCCAGTTTAATTCCGGTCTGTTTATAAAAGTCACCTATGAATGATATCAGTTCGGGCTCTACTTTCGCATAACCACCGAAATGAAAAGAAGAGAGCACATTTACCTTTTCCAATAATTCTTCGGTGAATTCAACATCAAAAGCAGCATATGTCAACAGTTCTTTCATCACCTTTACGGCAGGGAAATTCTTCAAAACAGGAACGACATCGAGCTTTTCTACATCCAATAAACCAAGAAGAATTCCACAGGAAGTAGTTGTGGTTCCTTGTGCAACAATGATGCGATCGAAATTGGTCACTGATCTTATTTCGCCCACGATCTCCTGACAACCCAACATACCCAGATATCCCGAACCACCTTCTGGTACAATCATGTATCCCGGATACTGCTCTATTAGATATTCCTTATAGCTTCGATCTTCCTTCAGCATATAGTCACTTCTTGAGACGAATACGAGTTGCATACCTAAATCTGCACAATCCCGCAACGTTTGATTACTGTCAGGCGAAAGTTCATCTCCGCGCACTATACCAATGCATGGAATATTTTCCATGGCACAATAAGCCGCCGTAGCTAGCAAATGATTAGAGTACGCACCACCGAAGGTTATAATACCTTGGTTTTTTTTATCTTTATACTGGGCAACAAAGTACTTGAGTTTACGCCATTTATTCCCTGAAACATCCGGGTGTATTAGATCGTCTCTTTTAATGTGCAAACGGACATTATGAGCTTTAAGCAAAGGCAACTCAATTTCCTGAAGGATCGATCTACTGGTTTCCATGTATGGCAAATATCGTAATTTTGTGTCATGGTTGACGATATGCAAGGCTTCTCCAAACGCCCTAAACTAGAACCCGAGGACTTCTATTATTCAGAAGAAGGATTTATCGTCTTTACGGAGAAATATCACCTAAAGAGAGGCTACTGCTGTAAGAGCGGATGCAAGCACTGTCCTTACGGTTTTAACAAGAAAACGGGAAGAATTGAAAAAAAAGATCAATAAATACCTTTTTCGGGATACTTGCCTTTGAACTGAGAGAGAATCCCTTTGATGTATTCAATATCCTTATTTACGTCTCCTGTTGGCTCTAACTTTGAGTGAAAACCACCAATTTTCTTGCTGTAATCAATATATGCGATATAGATAGGAACTTCTGCTTGCTGTGCTATGTAATAGAATCCCTTCTTCCAGTTTGGATTATAGCTTCGTGTACCTTCCGGCGTAAAAACTAAAACGAGTTCTTCATTCTCCTGAAAAAGCTGAACAGCGTATTCCGTGATGTTGTTGCGCTTCTTTCGGTCAACCGGAATTCCGCCCAGACGCTTTAATAACCAGCCGAATCCGGGCACAAAAGCTTCCTTCTTGATCAGGAACTTCGCTTTAATCCCATATGTTACAAAAGCAGCTCGACCAATAATAAAATCCCAATTAGAAGTATGTGGTCCAACAACGATCACAAATCGTTTTTCTCCCGGGGGAAGATGTTCATCTATTTTCCAACCGAAAACACGAAATAAGAAGCGGATGAATTTTCTCATACCGCAAAAGTACCATTTCACTTCTTTCCGTACATTTGAAGTAGTAAAAAATGAAGGCATTCTTCCGATATCTTACCACTTTATTGCTCCTCTCGATGATTGGGATCGTTGTTTTGATCGCTCAAAAGATCAATTCGAACACCCCAAATGACTTATCGGGTTACATCCCCTCTGATGCCATTTTTTCAATTAGAATAGACGGTAAAACATTTGTACTCGAAACTATAAATGCTTTCCTGAACGCTGAAGATCAAAGTGAGATCGATGAAATCAGTGAAATGATCTCTGAAAACAGACAAGAAGACGGCGAAACAGGGATCGATGTATTGAATGAAGTGGTGATCTTCTCCTTTCCGATAAAGGAAACTGAATTAAACGGATTTCTGTTCCATATTTCTAACGATGAGCAGTTTGATAAATACCGACTTGTCTTGCAAAAAAAAGGAATTGGTTCTGCAACAAATGACGATCTTGGTATTATCATCCTCAACAACAAACAAAAGCAGTTTGATGCGGAGACCCTATCGCTTCAAGCCAGTCAGATCTTATTTGCTAAACCTAAAAAAGATAACCCACCTGTAAAGGAAGAACTGCAGATCGAATTAAGTAAGGGAATTGAAAGGTTAAACGGCACATTACTACAAGGAAAGATCACCATGCAGCCAATTGGTTCAGAGGTGATCATAGGAGGTTCGGTTGAACTTAACACTATTCCTCGAACGAAAAACTTAAAATGTATTACCGGCAATGACCTTAAGATGGATATACCGGCATTTTCAAATGCAATCTCAGATTCAGTAACGGAGATACTACGCAGTTTTGATCTGGATGCTTATCATCTTTCCGGATTGTCCGTTAACTACAGAGGATTGACAATCGAGGAAGTACCCGGATTAAAATTACAGCCGGATTTTGATGCTCTACTTTATTTTGAAACTGAAACGAATGTAGATTCCTTAAGAAAGGACCTTCTGGAGCTAAATGATCAGTTCTTACTAACGGTCAAAGGATTTAATTATGGAAACGCACGCTATTTTATGCGTCAAGTAGACGATCGAACCATTTATATCGGACGTTCTCCATTTAAAGAGACACTATTAGAAGATAGAGACGAGAATTTGGTCTTTGAAATTGATGGGAAATTGCAATATTTAACGGCACTTCAGGGCGATGGAATGATGCGTAAATTCGTCGAGTTGTTATCTCTTTATTCAGCAAGTAAGAATTTTACAAACAGTACGGAAAGTATTCATTATAGGATCATGCGTAATTCTGAAGATTCTGGTACTATAGATGGAAAGATCATTTTCAAGAATGAAAGGACCGTTCACATGTCCCTTATTCATTTCTTATTGCAATCAAAACTTATTGACTGATCTCTGAAATTAGCTCTTTGAAATACTGAGGGCTTTTTAATAGATGAGAACCATACCAGGAAAACATTTCCCCATCAACGATCTTTATCTTTGCATTAGGGTATTTCATCCTAAATTCATTGATGTGTTTTTCCGAGAAAGGATAAGGTTCAGAACTAAGAAGAACTAAATCAGGCTCAATTTCCTGATCATCAATTGGATAGCGTTCTTTATCCGTAGCGTTGATCCAACCACAATGCCTAAGCATATCATCGATAAACGTCCCTTTCCCTGCAAGCATATCCGGTTCTTTCCAAATGTAGTATTTCACACTCCTGGACTCTATATCCATCTCTTTTAGCTGATCAAATGCCCGCTTTATCTCTGCAACGATATACTCAGATTTTTGCTTTTTGTTAAGGACAACACCTAAGGATGTAATCATTTCAATCGCAGAATCAAGATCATGAATGTCAGAAACGTAGACAGGAGTACTTTCGGACAGAACCTCTATCATTTCCTTGGTGTTTTCTTCCTTGTTCCCGATAATGAGATCAGGTGCAAGTCTTTTTATAAGCTCATAATCGACTTGCTTTGTTCCACCGACGCGTACTTTAGACCGATACCAACTATCTGGATGAATACAAAACTTGGTTATCCCAACTACTTCTTCATCCAATCCCATATCGTAAAGAAGCTCCGTTATCGAAGGAACAAGACATACAACTCTTGTTGGATGTTTATCCAGTACTAGTTCTCTTGCTAACTGATCAAGAAAGATCATCTTGCCGCAATTGCTGCAATCAGATCGTGTTTGGTTACAATGTGGAAATTCCCCTCACTCATCTCCACCAATACCGCCGAATTCTCCTTATTGATGAGTTTAGATAATTCATCCAATGATGTATGAGGATCAACTATCGGAAAAGCAGGACCCATAATTCCTGAAACCGCTGTATCGATCAATTCCGGTTGTTCCACCAATAGCTGATATACTTTACTGTCGTCCAAAGCTCCAACGAATTTACCGTCTCGCACCACAGGGATTTGTGAGATATTGTACTTTCTCATTCTGTCTACAGCGTGAGAAACCAATTCTTCAGAGTAAAGCGTGATCAAAGGAAGATCTCCATGTTGTACAACAAGATCCTCTGCTTTTTTGAGTCCTTCATCAAGGAAACCTCTTTCACGCATCCAATCATCATTGAACATTTTACCAACATATCTTGATCCATGATCATGGAATAATACAACTACTACATCATCATCATTCAATTTATCCGCCATCTGAAGCACTCCTTTGATAGCTGCTCCAGCAGAGTTCCCAACAAAAATCCCTTCCTCTCTTGCTAATCTTCTGGTATACACTGCGGCATCTTTATCCGTTACCTTTTCAAAATGATCGATCACGTCAAAATCGACATTTTTGGGAAGAATATCTTCTCCAATACCTTCAGTGATATATGGATATATCTCATTTTCATCGAAGATACCCGTTTCGTGATATTTTTTGAAGACTGATCCGTAGGTATCGATTCCCCATATTTTGATTTCAGGATTCTTTTCTTTCAAATACTTTCCAGTCCCGGAGATCGTACCTCCCGTTCCAACACCAACTACAAAATGTGTGATCTTGCCACCCGTCTGCTCCCAGATCTCAGGTCCTGTTTGCTCGTAATGAGCCTGACGATTTGAAAGATTATCATACTGGTTTACGTACCAAGAGTTAGGTGTTTCTTTCGCCAGTCTTCTTGAAACGGAATAATATGATCTTGGGTCATCAGGATCTACTGCAGTAGGACAAACCACAACCTCAGCTCCAACCGCTCTAAGAATATCCATTTTTTCTTTTGACTGCTTATCGTTCAGAACGCAGATCAGCTTATACCCTTTAATGATGCAAGCTAATGCGAGTCCCATCCCTGTATTTCCTGATGTTCCTTCAATGATCGTTCCTCCCGGCTTGATCAAACCTGCCGCTTCAGCATCCTCTATCATTTTAAGTGCCATTCGATCCTTTACCGAATTTCCGGGATTGGTAGTTTCAACCTTTGCAAGCACAGTTGCACCAATATCTTTAGTCAGTTTGTTCAATTTCACTAGCGGAGTATTTCCGATAGTTTCAAGTATGTTGTTATAAATTTTCATCTATTTGATATTTGTAGATCAGTTTCTGATACCGTCGTTTTTGGCTTTATTGCTCGTGCTAAACAAAGACGCCAAAACTCCAAGTAACAAAGATAGAATTATTACTATCAGAGACACAATTGTTGGTATCTCAACAAAATGAACGAATAACATTTTGAACCCAACAAACATTAAAACCATAATCAATGAATACTTCATGTACTTGAACTTGTCAAGCATGTTCGCTAAAAAGAAATACAAGTTTCTTAATCCCAGAATCGCGAATATGTTTGAGGTAAATACAATAAATGGATCTGTTGTTACCGAGAAAATTGCCGGGATAGAATCAACTGCGAATAAAATATCAGAGAATTCTACCACAACCAGAGCTGCCAATAATGAAGTTGCAACTAATTTACCATTCACGCGCTCAAGGTATTTCCCACTCTTGATCGTCCAATCAATAGGATAGATCTTACCTAACATGCGAATTGCAAAGCTATCCTCAAAATCCTCAGACTCCTCACCCTCTTTCATCATCTTAAATGCGGAGAATAACAAAATCGCTCCAAACACATAAGTTGCATATTCAAAATTTTCTACAAACTTAGCCCCCAGTACGATCATTCCTAGACGGAAAAAAACGGCCCCCAGGATCCCCCAGAATAGTATGTTGTGCTGAAACCTGTCTTCAACTCTGAAATACTTGAAGATCATGGCTATTACAAAAATGTTATCAAGACTAAGTGATTCCTCTATGACATAACCCGTATAGTAATCGATCATGGCGTTAACTGGTGACGCTTTGTGATCATTCACTCCCAGAACGTTTAGGTCATACATCCAGTATATAACCCCTCCAAACATCAAAGCTAAAGTCACCCATACAGCTGTCCAAGCCAAAGATGCCTTCATTGTCACTTTAGTATTGTCTTTGTGAAAAACACCCAGATCAAGTGCCAGGAGGATAAATATCAGTGCCAGAAAAACTACCCAGATCATAAATAAAAAAGCTGCATAAGTGAAGCGCAAAGTTAGTGCAATGATCGAGAATTACGGCAATTCCTCTTCTCAACTCCAATTTTACACTTACCAAAGCATTGTATTTCACAAGTTTAAACTACCTTAGGAGAACAAACTAATCGAAACTACTATGAATTATAATCTAAGAATTC
>SBGS01000243.1 GCA_006226555.1 Bacteroidota bacterium | reverse complement strand
AAAGAAATATTACAGAAGAAAAGAAATATAAGGCATCTCATTTCGCTAAGTTATAACCACAGAGGCGAAATAAAAAGCATAATTCATTAAACCAAAAGACGAATTAATTGTACGAACAACATAAATGAAAATCCTTCTTTTATCTCTTTCAATACTTTTTACACAAGTCAGCTTTAGTCAAAATTTAGCCGAGCTTTCTGCTATTCCGGATTCATTGTTATCCCTTACGCAAAGAATTTTGCTTGAATCGTTAAAAGAAAAACCGGACAGTCCTATCACACTGTTGAACAAAGACAGTCTGATAAGCAGTATCTATGGTTCCGATTCTGCTCGACATGAGATCGATCTTAGTGCTGATTATCAGCTTTTGGGGTTCTATTCAAGTTATTGGGAAGAGATCGTGGGCCAACCTTCAACTACAACAGAGTCTGGGAATTTCATTCTTATCGATGGAAAACGGTACTTAAAAGTTTCTTCTCAGATGCCTTCTTACCAGGGAGCAGAGCTTGTTACTGAATTTGAAATTGATAGTGTGTTCTATCAAGAACAGAACAACTTAAAAGCATTCAATGACCCTGCATTTCTAATTGCGCGTCAATCACCTTTAAACCGTAACTGGAGACCGATTTCCTTTGAAAACACGCTAATGCTCCGATATATTCACAATTACCCGAATGGTAACATGACCAGTTTTTCTTACGATATCACACTGTTTTTCATACGTATAGAATAACCTTTGAAATCCTCAAGCCCCTTTTTCCACTTGTATAATGCAGTAATTTTCTTTACCTTAAGGTAAATCAGATTGTATGAGAAGTGCCATTTCTTTATTGATCATCCTACTGATGTCACTTTCCATTCGTGCGCAGGAGGTAGAAGTGAATGGGATCGTTCTGGACCTTGGCGGTAAAGCTCTTGAAGGCGCGTTGATCCTTGACAGCAAAGGAAAGTTGCTTTGCGATCCTACAGGTCCCAAAGGGGAATTTAGCTTTATTGCAGTTGAAAATTCCCTTTTCGCAGTTGAAAAACCCGGATACGAATTGAAATGGAGTCGCGTCGCTGGAAACGGTAAATTGTTAAAAGTTATTCTGGATGTTAAAAGCCAGGAATTTGAAGAGATCGTGATCACCAGACAAAACTCTGAGGAAGCCCTCGATATTTCTAATGTGAATATTCTTGATTACCAACCTCTCAATAATTGCATACTGACATTAAAGAAGGAAAAAAAGACCTACTACATTGGTCTTGACAGTCTAAGAAGAGCAGGAATCAGCTATCCACTAGAGATCGAAAGACCACGATCTTTATTCATCGATTGTATGAAAAATGCATACATCTTGTCTTCGGATAGCGCATACCAGTTTTATTTAGTAGATGAAGGGATCATTGTTTTACCACCGATCACTTTGATCAATTTTGATCGTTACATCAGACCATGTGTTTCACGTTTCGATGACCGTTTGGTTTTTGAATCTCTATCCGAGCTCAATAAATCCTACGAACTCGTAATGTACGATAGCACAAGAGCTCGATCTATATTTTCTCGCAAAGATCTTCTTGGATATCAAGCAGCATGGGAAGCATCAGTCAGGTTAGGTCAAATCAGTGACCCCGTATCAAGCGACACCATTCTGACTGATCCTGAATATACACGTCGTCAAGCGAGAAGAGAGCTCTATGGAAGAAACGATGTTTCGGAAGATTTCCATAAAGCATTATCTGAGCAATATGATGCCCAGATTCATCAGTCCGAATTGGCTCAAAACAGAGATAGTTCATATAAAGTATCTCAACGAAAACCATTAGGAACAGGTGCCAATGATCATTGGCGAAGCTCTGGTGGCTGGAGTACGGATATGGCTAGTTTCATGCTTTATACCCAACCAATTCAGATCAAAACATTCCAAATAGGACAATATATTGCAATCGTGGATTATCTGCTCGACTCAGTCTTACTGCTGGACCATCAGGGATTCCTTCTGAAAGCGAATGCATTTGAAGTTGAAAGTGATATAAAAGATGTGATGCAGGATCGTGCGACCGGATTCATCTATTTATATACCATGGATCATGGTGACCATAAGATCTACGGGTTAAATGCACTCAACGGTGAAGTACATTACCTCAAGAATTTTGGCGGATTACCGCAAACGGAGAATTCAATAATTTACGACGGGTATCTGTATTATAAGGTCCTCGATAGAGATTTTTATGGACTTGAACGCGTTAGACTGCCTCTCATGTCTTTTTTCGAGGAATAAAAAAAGTGCCCCGAAAAAGGAGCACTTTACTATCTCATGCGATTTCTACATTAGGGCATTTGCGGTTTCTCCGCTATCGAATAAGCCGGACCGTAATCAATAAAATGCACATAGAAGCATACTGATTGATCCTGTAATCTAGGATCATTTACCATTTCCCAAGGTAGGTACAATCTATATTTACCACCTTTTTTCAAGTTAGGAAAACTCTTGGTCCACCCCATGAAAACTTGTTGCAAATTGAAAGCAGGTGCCTGAGAAAGATCTGTCGGATCCTGACGGAATAACAAACTGTTTTGGATGGTGTCTCCAGTTGATGCCATTAAGATGTAATCTGCTTTCACATCATCCTGCTCGGTAGGTGATCCTCCTTTTCCTTCTTCTATCGTTTCGATCAAGATTCCTCCCTCTATTTCTTTTATGTTTGGGATCTTACGTGCTTTCGCGAACATATTATCAGCACTCTCCTTTAGGATCGCTTTGTAGAACTCGGCGATGATCGTTTGTTGTTCCTGAAAAGTCATCAATGTATCTGCTTTGTCCAAAGCATGCTCAAATCCTTTCACAAGTTTATCCTTACGGATCTTTCCTAATTTATCGAATTCGCTCATTCCCTTGTAGAAGAAATGACCTAGCTGACGACCTTTACAAATCGATCCTTCCTTACGGTAAGTTGTATCGAAATCCATTCCATAAGGCCCGTATAGCTTTAACATTACACCATCACAATCTTCAACAGATTGATCCGAGTAATTATCACTAAATCCTTGTACCAAAGCCTCTTTGTCGAGCTGGTTTGCGTTAGGCTCTTCCATTAAAGCGTTACCGTTCATGGCTCCAAGCGCATAGGATAGGCGATCCTCAAACGTTTCAAGATTAACGATCTCTACTTCAGGAGCATCACTCCCGCATGCTGATACGATCACTAATGTGATCAATGGTAAAAAGAACTTTTTCATTATGAGATCGCTAATAATTCAACGTCAAAAATAAGTGTCATGTATGGTTCAATAGGACCTCCTGGATGTGGAGTAGCACCATAGGCCAAATCCTGAGGTATGTAAAATCTAAATTTACTTCCCTCATTCATCAATTGAAGTCCTTCAGTCCATCCTTTGATCACTTGAGACAGTCCAAAAGTTGCAGGTTGATTTCGCTGAACAGAACTATCGAAAACAGTACCATCGATCAAAGTTCCGTGGTAATGAACAGTTACAGTATCTGCAGCGGAAGGCTTATTCCCAGATCCTTCAACGATAACTTCGTATTGTAATCCACTTGGAGTAACTGAAACCTCGGAACGCTCTGCATTCTGCTTCAAAAATGCTTCACCGGTTTCCTTGTTTACAGCGAATTGTTTCTCGCTTTCTGCACGCAAAAATTCCTGGATTAACTGATTTGCTTCTTGTGGACTAAACTTCAACTCTTTCCCTTCGAATGTATCTTGAATTGCTTGGGCAATAAGCGTTGCGTCCAATGATTTTAGGTTTTGCTGCAACAAGCTCTCTCCCAAACTCATTCCTACAGCATAACTCACATCTTTTGTATCTGACATAAAATAAATTTTGGCAAAGATACAGATATAATTGAGCAGAAAACGATTATTTCAATGCCTGTTCCAAGTCTCGCCAAATGTCTTCAACCCCTTCTAAACCAATAGATAAACGTACCGTTCCCTCGCCTATACCCACTTTGGATCTTTCCTCCGGAGACAATTTGGAATGTGTTGTCGAGGCAGGATGAGTTGCGATACTTCGTGTATCACCAAGATTTGCTGTAAGAGAGAACATTTTTAACCCATCCAGAAAGCGTTTACCACCTTCCAGTCCATCCTTGTGTTCAAAAGTTATTAGCCCTCCTCCCAACTTCATTTGTCGCTTAGCGATCTCGAATTGTGGATGTGATTGCAGATGAGGATATTTAACAATATTTACCTTTTCATGTTGCTCCAGACGTCTCGCAATTTCCAATGCAGAAGAGGAATGACGCTCAATTCTAACCTCCAAAGTCTCCAGCGACTTGGATAAGACCCAAGCATTCATTGGACTAAGAGCCGGTCCGGTATGCCTCGCAAATGCACGAATCCTTGTGATCAGATCTTCTGACCCCAATATCACGCCTCCAAGTGTTCTTCCTTGCCCATCGATATATTTAGTCGCCGAATGAAGACTCACATCAGCTCCCAATAACAGCGGTTTTTGCAGTATTGGTGTCGCAAAACAATTATCCACTGCTAACAGTACAGATCTGGCTTTCGTAATTTTCGACAATGCTGCAATGTCAATAATATCCAGACCCGGATTACTCGGTGTTTCGATATATACGACTTTCGTTTCTTTCTTTATTGCACGATCAAATCCATCGAGATCATCAAAATCTACATAGCTTGTATGGATACCCCATTTCGGAAAGATTTCTGTAAATAGTCTATGGGTCGACCCAAAAACAGATCGACATGCAACTACATGGTCTCCTGAGCTTAATTCAGCACCGAAAAACGTGAAAATTGCAGCCATTCCGGTCGCGGTTGCCCATCCATCCTCTGCCCCTTCGACAGCAGCCAATTTGTCGATGAACTCTTTGACGTTCGGATTGGCATAACGTGAGTATATATGACCTTCGCGCTCTTCTTCAAATTGCAATCTCATGTCCTCCGCATCTTCAAACACATAGCTGGAAGTGAGATAAATTGGGGCAGAATGTTCGTTATTCTCTGAGCGCTCCGTTTGTAAACGGATCAACTTAGTACTATCCGCTGTCATTGTTCTACATGTTTGATTTCACTGGAAATAACAATAGTATCATTCAGACTGGCAGAAACTGAACAATACTTCTTTAACACCAGATCAACTGATTTTTCAAGCTGATCCAGGTCAATCGTTCGATCAACCGAGACTATTAAATGAATATGCTCAAAAGGTGAAGGAACTGCATCAGCCCTTTTCGCCTCAACTGTAACATGAAACTGATCAGTTCGCAGCCGTTTCTTCTTCAATATGTTCAAGACATCAATGGTCATACAAGCAGCAAGACTTCCAGCCAGAAGCTCCATTGGCCTGAACTCATATCCACTCCCACCAATTGCTGAAGAAGCATCCAATACTACTTTATTCCCTCTGTCATTGGTGAGCTCCATTCTAAAGGGCTCCTCAATTTTACTTAAATACAATTTCATTAATGCTTCAATTTTGATTGTAAAATACCATATAATAATGCGCCTAACAAGGCACCTGTGATGGCAATTAAACCTATTTTCCAATTTAGGCCGATCAATATATACAATGGTGCCGTACATGCTCCAGTTATCCCCCACCCCATTCCAAAAAGCAAGCCTCCAACTACATTGGCAGTTGGCTGCACCTGCTTCTTATTCACCTTGATCTCAGTGCCGTTAATATTCTTTAAGTTATAGCGCTTCACCAATATGATACCCAGTGCAGCGGTCGCAATTGCAGAGAATAGTAATCCATACATATGAAATGATTCAAAATAAAACATCTCACGAATCCTGGACCAGTGAAAAGCTTCGCTAAAAATCAATATGTGAGCAAAACCAAACCCTAAAGCGATATAAATGATGTTCTTCATCTTAAAACAAATAAGTATTGATAAAATAAGTAGCTATGAGTCCTCCTACGAAAAAACCGATGGTTGATAGCATAGAAGCCAAGGAGAATTGAGCGTTCCCCATGATACAATGACCTGCCGTACACCCTCCGGCATATCGAGACCCAAATCCGATCAAAAAGCTTCCTAGAAAAAATTGCGGAATGTAATTAATATCATATACGAATGCCGCTCCCTCAACTTCGAAACCTAGAACCTGAAATTGAAATAAAGCTGCAAGCAGCAGTCCTAAGGCAAACCATACTTGCCACAGGTCTCCTTTTCGTTCATAATTAAAATAGTTGATCTTTTTAGGTGCCAGATAAGAGACTATAACCCTATAAGATGAGCTGATTCCAAGAGATCTTCCTGTAAGCCACAACAATAAAAAAACTGTAAATCCAATTAGTGGACCAGCAATAAACCAAGGTAAAACCGGATCTTTCATATCGTCTCTAAAATTTCGTGTTCAACAAATGTCTGGGATAAATCACCCGATGTTATCGGTTTCTCATTAAAAAGTGTGATCGATATTTGATGATCTTCAAACAAATCTTTGAGATCACTACTCTTTATCCTTCCTACTACATATTGATCTTCCAAACCTCGATAGCTCTCGTCAATTTGTACAAATGGAAGTAATCTCAGATCATAATCCAGACTTGCCCCTACAAACACTTTTACCTCGAAGTCTCCGGTGCTTAAGTCTTCTTTTAACCCAACTGATTTTCTATACTCATATTTATAATCGTACTTCAATGCAGAGATATCCGATAACACCGCACTTGCCGTTGGATAACTTCCGGCGCCCTTACCATAAAACAATTGTCTGTCACTGAATAATGCCTGAACTTCTACAGCATTAAATTCATTGTTGACACCATATGTGGGTTCATCATGCGTAACGAAATGAGGCGAAACTACGGCAAAGAGCTTACCTGAAATTTTCTCAGCTCTGGCGAGGAGTTTAATTCTAAGACCTCGCTCTTTGGCATATCTGATATCAACTGAACGCAAAGCACTGACTCCTTTTACAGGTATCTCCTCAGGCTCAAAACTTACTCCAAACGCATGTTTGATCAGAATTACCAATTTGTAGCGAGCATCGAATCCCTCGACATCCAATGTTGGGTCTGCCTCTGCAAATCCAAGTTCCTGTGCGGTCTTTAACGCTTCAGCATACGTGGCTCCGGCATCTGTTTGAGTCAGAATATAATTTGTTGTCCCGTTTATTATTCCTCTTATTGCTGATAGGGAGTCGTTATTGTAATACTCTTCCAGATTGCGAATGACCGGAATAGATCCTGCCACAGCAGCTTCATATAGAAAAGAAACATTATTTCGTTTTGCAGTATCGATCAATTCATCGAGATGCTCGGCAATCAATTTTTTGTTCGCACTTACGACATGTTTACCGGCATTCAAAGCTTTAATTACTATATCGTATGCAGCTTTACTGTCATCTATCAGCTCAACCACTACATTTATGGTTTCATCCAATAAAATGACATTAGGATCATACGAAAAATGATGTTCCGGTAAAATCCGTTTTTTGTGTTTGTTTTTAACTACGATGGTTTTGATCTTTGCTCCAATGAGCTCAGATTGATTTAGTACTTCATAGAGCCCGGAACCTACACATCCGAATCCGAATAGTCCTATTTTCAAATTATTTTCCATGTTATTCAATTTAAGGTTAGGTGTTGTTTAAATTTTGTTTTTACGACTGGCTTCAACGGTTTTAGTTCTTCTTCAAGAAATGAGCTGAATATTTCGTTTAATGAATCCGTTTCTATCAAAAATCCATCGTGTCCGTATTCTGAATCGATCTCTATAAATGATGCTAACGGGATGAATTCGGCCAGAAGTTTTTGTTCATTTACAGGAAATAACACATCTGAACGAATACCGACTACGAGTGTTTTTGCCGAAATACCTGAAAGCACATCCTTTATTTCCCCTCTGTTTCTTCCTACATCATGACTATCCATTACCTGGGTCAAGAGGTAATATGAATACGCGTTAAATCTTTTAGCGAGTTTTTCACCCTGGTAGCGCTGATAGGATGCTGCTTTCCATCTTGATACGGGTAGATCGTTATTCTTTTCAGATTGCGTTAAGTAATATCCTTCATAACTTCTGTAGCTTAACATTGCTATACTTCGTGCTGCTATCAACCCTTTCTTACCTCCTGATATACCTGTACCAAAAGTTTGATCCGCTTCTATGGCTAATCGCTGACTTTCATTGAAGGCTCTGCCGTATGGTGAATGATACGCATTTGTAGCAACGAGAATGAGCTTTTCTATTCTTTCCGGCTCAATGATGGACCATTCTAAGGCCTGTTGTCCCCCCAGAGAAGCTCCAATCAATAAGGCGATACTTTGAATATTCAAGTGAGCCCTTAGCAATTGGTGAGCCTTAACCAGATCACGAACAGTGAGATCTGGAAACGAGCTCAAAAGAGGACGCTTGTTGCTCAGAGGAGTTCCCGGTCCGGTGGAGCCGTAGCATGAACCAATAATGTTCGCGCAAATAATGAAGTACTTATTCGGATCAAGTAATTTTCCCTCTCCGAATAAACCATCCCACCAATCTGCTACATCACTGTTTGCGGTTAATGCATGACAGACCCAAACCACATTGCTTTTATCGCTATTTAGCTTTCCATAAGTGTGATAAGCAATCGTTACTTCCTTCAATTCCTGTCCATTTTCAAGGACAAATGGATTATCGTATATGTATGTTTTCATTTTCAATTTATTAAGTAAAGAATAAGGGATGTTTGGCCAACATTGATGATGTTGGTCAGAAAATACTGATCAAAGAAGATGGTACTGATCAGCAACAACAACACATGCAGCAGCACATGTGCATTCGCATCAGGTCATGCGAAACTGAAAATGTCGATTGATTTTTCAGGAATTCCGTTCCTGAGATTTTGGGCGATGATGAACTTAAAATGTTTTTTTTCATTTCATGTAATTTATATTCTCCTGAAAATCAGGATCAGGATTTGGCACCGGTTTTCCAATCTCGGCATAAGCCTCGACTTAAAGTTGGTTGCCAGAGGGTCAACAAGCCTGTCTCTCGCCTCTTCTTTATAAATCACAGCCCTTTTGGACTTTGACGCCACAAATCTTTTAAATTTGTTTGATAAAATCCAAATAAATTGAGAAGAAATTTAACTTTCCCTTTATTTATTGCAGGTTTAGGAGTAATTATCGCTCTGGGAATTGCAGCTTACAGGATCTATTTGGCTCCTGTTTATACGCAAAATCTTGACCATATCAAGATCGTTCATTTTGATGGACATGAGGAAAAGCTGCACTTTGAAAAGTACGCAAATCAAAAAGAGGTTTACAGTCTTGAGCTGGAGATAGAGGGGAAAACAAAATCCAATTTTACACTGGTCATTTCAAACCCTGACGGACCTGTACATACAGCCAGTATTAAGGGAGGTAAGAAAGTTAGTTTCACCTATGTGAACGACTGGTACCAGGATGAAATGGAACTTAAGATCGTTCCTGACCCAAAGGACAAAGGAAAACTAGAAATTCATTGTCGCTTTATCGCGTTCTAAAATTGAAAATGTTTTGATGCTTCTTCTGTCACATAACCACCAATGGCAAGTGATGCGGTAGCAGCAGGAGAAGGAGCGTTCAACACATGGATCGC
>SBGS01000290.1 GCA_006226555.1 Bacteroidota bacterium | reverse complement strand
TGATCTCTAACCGATCATCAGAGCTTATCGATTACGAAGTCTGTTCTACGATTCTTGGCGCGGTTGGAATCAGAATCATTAGGCACTTTCGGTTTGGTCTCTCCAAATCCTTGTGCTGTTAGACGAGATTTGTCAACCCCAAGGCTGATCAAATATTCCTTTACACCTTTTGCACGATCCTCAGATAAAGACATGTTTTGCTCATCATCTCCAACATCATCCGTATGTCCTTGAATCGTAACTGTGATTGTAGGATTCTCCTTAAGAAAACGTGCAAAACCTTTTAGAATGAATTTACTTCTTGCGTTCAGCACAGAAGAATTTGTTGCGTACAAAATATCGTTGATCGTATACGCTTCTCCTACTTTCAATTCGCGCACTTCAAGATCCTTCCCCTCAACTTTTAGATCTGGTTTTTTAAGCTCTTCCTGAGCGATCAGCTTACTATCAAAAGCATGACCTTCCTTTTTAACAGTAACCATGACATCCGTCTTAGTATCTGTCTTCACAATAGCAGCATACTTGCCATCATCTCCATTCACTTTTATCTCTGTGACCTCATCCGTCCCTTCATATGCAATCTCAATCGTAGCATCAGAAACAGGCTTTCCGGATTCATCCTTAAGCTCGCCTTTTAATATTGCTACAGACTGTGGTCTCGCTTTTTCGTACAACTCAAATGAATAGATATTCCATTTTCCTCCTAAGCGAGAAGAGAAATATGCAGTCTTTCCATCGATCGAAACAAAAAGACCCAATTCATCATCTTCACTATTGATCGGATAACCAATATTCGTTGGCTCACTCCATGTTCCATCAGGTTTTTGACGAATATAAAAGATATCCAAACCTCCTACACCTTTTCTTTCTTTACTGCACTGTGATACAAAATACAATGTTTCACTATCCTGGTGTAAGAATGGAGACTTGTCCTTTCCATCGGTGTTGATTAGGTCGAAAGGTACGCCCGCACCCCAAGTTCCGTCTTCATTACGTTGTGCAACGTAGATATCATTATCTCTTGAAGTTGGTCTGTTAACAGTATAGTAGAGTGTGTTTCCATCAGCAGATAAAGAAGGTTGTGCTTCCCATCCGTCCTTCGTATTAATTTGCTCACCCATGTTTTCCAATGGCGACCACTGAAAGGAATTCTTTCCTTCTCCTACCCTTTTGTATGTCGTGCGATATAGATCGCAGTTCAAGTAAGGTTGACCATAGACCTCTTCTTTTTTACAGGCACAAATGATCATTTCCTTATTATCTACTGAGAGCGTAGCGGCTCCATAGCTTTGCACTGATCCATCATTAAATGGTGGTTTAAGGGCTTCACCTGAATCAAAAGGAGATAGAATTGAAGCACGCTGCGAAACTGTAAACACTTCGCGAACATCTGAACGAATAGACCCCAGATCACTAACATCCTTCTTACGAGTATAAAAGATCAGTTCATTATCAGGAGATATCATTGGGAAGTACTCGTCATCTGAAGAGCTGACATTTTTAACAATTACCGGATTAAATGGAACCACATTCTGCTTGATCTCTTGTTCATTCTCATAGTCACCTACCACCTCTTTTACATCCTGTACTTTTTTCGTGTAGTCTTCCGGATATCGATTCGGATCACTATGCTTGTATGCCAAAAACTCTTTAAAGTAGCGCGTTGCAGACTCCATGTCTTTTTGCGTGAAATTGATCACTCCTAGGTAATAAGTACAGTTAGCATGATAATCTGGGCACTTATCCAATGCTTCCAGGAACATATCTTCTGCCTTTTGAAAGCTTCTATCACCTAAAGTTGGATTTGGCTGTGTCTTATAGTAGTTCAATCCATTATTGTAGGCATACATTGCATATTCGTAATAAGCTGTTGCATTTCCTTCGTCAGCGGCTATTGCAGCATTGAAATTATCCACGGCTGTCCTGGCATCTCCGGCATTCACCGCAGCGACAATGTATTTCATTACTTTTTTAGAAGGCTCCAGACAAGCTTCATCTTCTTCCTGAGCGATTGCTCCGAATGTGAACAGTGAAAAGATCGGTAACAATAACCAGTAATCGTTTCTCATTGGCTTAGTTTTGTTGTGTTTAGGCAAATATCGTACCCAAGAATTTATATCGCCAAAATGGATGAAAGGTTACAGTAATCCTTGGATTTTTTCTAATAAAAAAGGGGAACCGATCTGTTCCCCTTTTCTATTATTTTGCTTTCGTTTTGGTCAAGGCTATTTCGAGTACTTCCTTCATCGTTTTTACGTAATGGAAGGTTAATCCTTTCAAATAATCCTTCTTGATCTCATCCACGTCCTTCTTATTCTTTTCAGAAAGGACGATCTCTTTGATCCTCGCACGTTTTGCAGCCAGGATCTTTTCTTTGATCCCGCCGACAGGAAGCACTTCTCCTCTCAAGGTGATCTCGCCAGTCATAGCGATTCCCTTTTTCACTTTTCTCTTTGTGAAAATAGAGGCAATGGAAGTTAACATTGTTACACCTGCACTTGGACCATCCTTAGGAGTAGCTCCTTCAGGAACATGCACATGTATATTGTGCTCATCAAAAACTTTTTGATCCAGCCCTAACAGATCACTATGTGCTTTCAAATATTCAAGTGCGATGACAGCAGACTCTTTCATCACATCACCTAAATTCCCGGTAAGCGTTAACCTTCCTTTACCCTGAGTTATTGAAGACTCAATGAAAAGAATATCTCCACCGACACTCGTCCACGCTAAACCGGTAACTACTCCGGCAACATCGTTCGTTTCATACTTGGTCTTTTCGCGACCTGCACCCAGAATATCAAATAGATCGTCAACCGTTATCTTGGCATTGAAGGATTCCTCCATTGCTATTTGTCGAGCTCGGTTTCTAACGATCTTAGCTACCACTTTATTTAGACCTCTTACGCCGGATTCGCTTGTATAATCTTCTATTATCTTCTCAAGAACACGTTTATCCAATGAAATGTCTTTTGATGTGATCCCGTGTTCTTCGATCTGCTTCGGCAGCAAGTGTCTCTTAGCGATCTCTATCTTTTCTTCAATAGTATAGCCATTTACTTCTATCACTTCCATCCTGTCTCTCAACGGCCCTTGGATAGAGGATAAGTTGTTTGCCGTCGCAATGAACATAACTCTTGACAGATCAAATTCTGTCTCAATGTAATTATCGTAAAACTCTTTATTTTGTTCCGGATCAAGCACTTCCAACAATGCTGAAGATGGATCTCCGTGATTGCTTCGCCCTAGCTTATCGATCTCATCTAAAATAAAAACCGGATTACTGGACTCGGACTTTTTAATGTTTTGAACGATCCTTCCCGGCATTGCTCCAATGTACGTTTTTCTATGTCCACGAATTTCAGATTCATCATGCAAGCCACCCAAAGACATGCGTACATACTTTCTACCCAGAGCTTCAGCAATAGATTTACCCAAAGATGTTTTACCAACTCCCGGAGGTCCGTAGAAACATAAAATCGGGGATTTCATATTCCCTTTTAACTTTAGTACTGCCAGATATTCAAGAATACGTTCCTTAACTTTTTCAAGACCGTAATGATCTCTTTCAAGAATTTTTCTTGCTCTCTTTAGATCAAGATTATCTTTTGTATACACACCCCATGGCAGATCGAGCATCAGATCCAGATAATTGAGCTGAACAGTATATTCTGCTCCCTGTGGATTCATTCTACCTAGCTTATCCAGCTCTTTGTAGAACAACTTCTCTACTCGCTCATCCCATCTTTTAACACGGGCTCTCTCTTCTAACTCTCGTATATCTTGAGTATGCGGGTTGTCTCCCAGCTCATCCTGAATAGTTCTCATCTGCTGATGCAGGAAATACTCGCGCTGCTGGCGATCCATGTCTCTTTTTACCTTCGACTGGATCTCATTTCTCATCTCAAGCATCTGAACCTCCATGGTCAAATGCTCCAATACCATCATCACGCGCTTCTTTACATCCAGCTCTTCCAGCATCTCTTGCTTCTTGCCAACATCAGCATTCATATTGGAAGAAATGAAATTCACTAAGAAAGTAGGACTATCAATATTACCAATGGCAAAAGCTGCTTCGGACGGAATGTTAGGAGAGTCACGTATGATCTGTAATGCCAGATCTTTGATCGTCTTGTACATTACATCCATTTCCTGGTCACTGCGGTCGATCTTCATTTCATCGAGCAATCGCACTTTAGCGGCCATGTATGGTTCAGTTTGTAAGGGCTGAACGATCTCGAACCTCCTTTTTCCCTGAATGATCACTGTTGAACTACCGTCAGGCATTTTCAACAGGCGAATGATCTGCGCTACAGTACCAATTTCATTCAAATCGACAAACTCGGGAGATTCTTCATCCTGATTCTTTTGAGAAACGACACCAATTATCTTGTTGCCTTTATTGGCATCCTGTATCAGGCGTATAGACTTGTCTCTTCCTACTGTGATCGGTATGATCACACCTGGAAAAAGAACATTATTTCGCAATGGCAAGATTGGTAATTCCTCAGGAAAGTTTTGTTTATTAATCGATTCTTCTTCCTCCGCACTGATCAGTGGAATAAATTCAGCCTCTGATTCGAGACCTGATGTGAAATCCAAAAACTGAAGATCAAAAAAACTACTCATATTTAAACGTCATATTGTCAGTTTGTGCCTGAATCAATGGATTCGGGTCGCTCAAACCAATTGAATTACCTAGTGTTCAAAGGGTATGCCAATAAGAACAAGTCTGAAAATTTGTCTTATTTCATTTCATAAAGATGGCGGAAGATCTCTATCTCTTCTTCTGATAAAAATCTGGTTCTTCTTTCCATCATAGCATTTGCTGCTTCAACGGCTTTATCGAAGTCATATTTTATATCAGCCTGTCCCCATGAAAAAGAAGGAAGAAACTTATCGGGAAAGCCAGCCTGGAATACATTCACAAATACTCCCGTAGTACTAGCTGTATTGAACATCGTATTGATACTGGTCTTTGAATGATCTCCCATGCTTAAACCCATGAACGTAACATCTGTTTGCACCAGCTTCTTTTGATTATAATCGAAGGTTTTAACCCTGCCGTAATTGTTTTTCAGGTTTGATGTATTCGTGTCTGCGCCAAGGTTGCACCACTCACCTATCAATGAATTCCCAACATATCCGTCGTGTCCCTTATTCGAAAATCCATAGAATATACTATTTCCGATCTCTCCTCCAACTTTACAATATGGGCCAATGGTTGTATCTCCATACATTTTCGCTCCCATTTTGATCGTTGCATGATCAAGCAGCCCAAAAGGACCTCTAATGATAGCCCCTTCCATGACCTCTGCTGCTTTACCAATGTAAATTGGACCATCCTTAACGTTTAAAATAGCAGCTTCAATTGACGCACCCTCTTCTACAAAAATTTTATTCTTATCACCAATAACGGTATTCGTGGCAGACAAAGTTTCTGAAGTTCTACCAGCAGTGATCAACTCAAAATCGCTACGCAGCATATCACCATTGTACTTAAAAAGATCCCATCTCTTCTTAAGGAAAACAGGTTTATTTTTTGCTTCAATATGGTTCACTGCATTACCTTTCTTTGCGATCCAATCGGATCCGCTCATCAGCATTTGACCGTCAGACAAATGAATGATCTCATTGATCAACTCTCTGGTTGGAAGTGCAGTAGCATTAACAGTAATGTCAGCATTTATGGGTGGATATTTCACAGACAAATAACTCGCCGTTTCATACCCCAATAGTTCCGGTTGCAAATATTTCTCCCAGCGCTCACGAATGGTCAATAAACCAATTCTTAGTTCCGATACAGGACGAGTCAGCGTTAGCGGAGCAAAATCGAGTAATTTTCCATCATCTGATATTAGTAATCTCATTCAATCTTTTTTTTCGATGCAACTAAGAACAGAATAAAGGTAACGAATGCATTCAAAATGATCAGCTCAAACCCAAATTTGTATGTCCCGAATATCCCATTTTCTCCGTCAGCTCCCGGCGCACCTGAGGAATAATACCATAATGCATAGGTTACCATGATCGCTATAATGGCAACTATCGGGGTGAACCAATCCGTTATAACTCTTTTCGTTAACAATCCAAAGAAGAACAAGCCGATCAAAGGACCGTAAGTAAACCCGGCAAATTTCATCAATAAGCCAATTGCACTTTCATTGGTAAAGTACTTCAGAACCAATACAACCAACACTAGAACTCCTGACATCAATACATGCACCTTTTTTCTGATACGTTCGGGAGCTTCTTTTTTCTGAATGGAAAGAAAATCCACTGAAAACGATGTTGTTAGTGAAGTAAGAGCGGAATCAGCACTGGAATAAGCTGCAGCAATCAAACCTAACAAGAAAAGAATGGCAATTACTGGACCTCCGTATTCGAAGGCAATCGTTGAAAACAACAGATCCGGATGGGAAAATTCAACACCATTTGCAGCGGCATACATGTATAACAGCGCTCCCAATCCTAAGAAAATAAGATTGACAAAAACCAAAATGAATCCAAGCAATATCATGTTCTTTTGAGCATCTCGAACATTTCTGCAGGAAAGGTTCTTCTGCATCATATCCTGATCCAAGCCTGTCATACCGATCGTAATGAACATTCCTCCAAAGAAATGTTTCAGAAAATGATTTGAACCCATAATATCATCGAAGAAAAAAACCTTCGAATAATTGCTGTTCTTTATGGCCTGAACAGCGCTTCCTTCACCATGGAACAATTCATCTTTTAGAAAATAAAAGGTTAGGACAAGTGATAGTAGCATAAAGGTCGTTTGAAGGGTATCTGTCCATACAATCGTTTTGATACCTCCTTTGTTCGTGTAGATCCAAATGAGTAAAATCGAGATCACTACAGTAAATTCAAACGGCACTCCCATCTGATCAAACAATATTGATTGTAGTACATTGGCAACTAGCAGAAGCCTTACACTGGCACCAATAATTCTGGAGATGAGAAAAAATGCTGCTCCCGTTTTATAGCTCCATACACCAAAACGCGTTTCGAGATACTGATAAATAGAAACAATATTCATCCGGTAGTATACAGGCAAAAGAACGAGTGCAACGATCACATATCCAACCATATATCCAAGCACAGCTTGCATATAACTGAATTGATTGGCTTCACTACCAACCCATCCGGGAACTGAAATAAAAGTCACTCCACTTAAGGAAGCTCCTATCATCCCAAATGAAACGAGCAACCAATGAGATTTGCGCTCGCCTATAAAAAAGGAATCATTGGATCCAGAACCGGAAGTAAACTTCGCAACCAGTAAAAGGATTAGAAAATAAGCTGCGATCACAGCTATGATAAAAATACTGCTCATGATGAGTTTTAGGTAAAAATAGAGTTTTAACCAACCAAGATGGAGCTCAACATATTCATTTAATTAACGACAATGTTTTAATTGCTGAGTTCTGTTACTTTTGTAGCGATTCGCATTTAATAAGAAAAAGCTATGAGTATCGACGAAATCATCTTCCAGATCGCATTAATTATCATTCCTGCAGGGGCGGTTCTTTTAACGGCTATTTATTTTCTCAGAAGAGAATCTGAAAGAGAATTCAGAAATTACAATCTCGAAATGCGTAAACAAAGACAAGAATTTATCTTACCAATGCGCATTGATGCCTACCAGCGAGCTATTTTACTTATGGAACGTATTCATCCAAATAGTCTGGTCATGAGACTGCATAACCCGGGCTTACCTGCAATGGCAATGCAAACCAAATTACTGGAATCGATCCGAGAGGAATTTGAGCACAACATCGCTCAGCAGATGTATATCTCATCAGGTACATGGGAACTTGTAAAAAAGTCCAAAGATGAAACTATGAAGATCATTAATCTTGCCGGACAACACATGACCCCAACCTCAGTAGGAATGGACCTTGCGGCTAAGATCTTCGAGATTGTAGGTGAAGTAGGAACCTTGCCAACCGAGATAGCAGTTGAAGCTCTTAAAAAGGAAGTACAGGAATTATTCTAATTCAATTCGGATATCATCTCCGATCTCTATCACATCTCCGGGAACAAGTTTAGCTCGTTTACGAAGCTCGAGCTCACCGTTTCGATATACCACCTCATCATCAACGATCATCTTCGCGTGTCCGCCCGTAGATGCAATTCCGGTCACTTTCAATAATTGGATCAACTCAATGTGATCTCCTTCGATCTTAAACTTCATTATTCCTTTAATTGAAAAATTCGATACAGTTCTTCAGCTGCGCGATAAGGTGAGATCTCATTCGAAATGACTTTCATTTTCATCTCATTTAATGCCGTTACGCATGTAGAATCTGTGTAAAATGCGTCTAATATCCTTTCATTGAGCGATTCGATCAACCATTTTCCAGATTGAGACTCTCTATTCTTCTGAAGCCAGCCGTTAAGTGTCATGTTACGCCCAAAACGTTTAATCATTTCAACAATTTCTTCTATTCCAGTATTCTCGACTGAGCTACAAATCCCAGTTTCAGGTATCCAGCCATTCGGATTAGGCTGAAAAAGATGCAAGGCATTTTTATATTGAACCTCTGCTTGTTTTGCCTTTAGGACATTTTCTCCATCTGCCTTGGTAATGATCACGGCATCAGCCATTTCCATTATTCCTTTTTTTATGCCTTGAAGCTCATCTCCTGCTCCTGCCAGCATTAAAAGCAGAAAAAAATCAACCATAGACTTTACCACGGTTTCACTTTGACCTACTCCAACTGTTTCTATTATAATATGATCAAATCCTGCGGCTTCGCACAAAAACACTGATTCTCTGGTTTTTCTTGCAACTCCTCCCAAACTATCTCCTGCAGCACTTGGTCGAATAAATACATCAGGATGATTGGATAATACTTCCATTCGCGTTTTGTCACCTAGAATAGAACCACCTGAAATTCCGCTGGTAGGATCTATTGCCAGCACCGCGAGCTTTCCTCCATCCGCAATGAGTTGACTTCCGAAAGACTCAATAAAAGTACTTTTTCCTACTCCCGGAACCCCTGTAATTCCTAGGCGGATGCTATGTCCTGAATGAGGCAAACACAATTCTATGAGTCGATCTGCCTTTAATTTATGATCAGGATGCTCACTCTCGATCAGGGTAATGCCTTCGGCCAAGGCCACCCGATCTCCTTGTCGTATTCTTTGAAACAACAAATCAGGATCTTGCCCAGCTAAATGCTTCCTTCTTCTGGAAAGCCAATCACTATGATCTTTTTTCGACATGAGTGTATAAAGATAAAAAGAAGATAGATGATGAAAGTATCACATGAATTCTTTATTTTTGTTTAACAATACAGAATATAGTTTAAACATGAAGGAGAATCATTATTCAATCAAGGACCTAGAGAACCTTACGCACATTAAGGCTCATACCATTCGTATCTGGGAGCAGCGCTATAAGATTCTAACTCCACAGCGAACTTCAACCAACATTCGTTACTACACAGACAATGATCTGAGAAAAATACTGAATGTCAATACCTTGTATACCAATGGCTTGAAGATATCCAAGATCGCTGCTCTGTCCGAATCAGACATTCTCAAAAAAGTTGAAGAGCTCATAGACAATAATAAAATGCTTCCTGAT
>SBGS01000083.1 GCA_006226555.1 Bacteroidota bacterium | reverse complement strand
GGAATGGAGATCAACGGAAGAAAGATCGATGTGAAGATCGCATCACCAAAAGCAAACAGACCAAAAAAGAAATAAAGAATCATGTCAGAGGCTATTGATCAGGGACACGTACATTTTGAAGTAGGAAGTAACGGAATAGGAGTGATCGAATTCGGTCATCCCCTAAGTAATTCTCTTCCGGGTAAAATTCTTAGAAAACTTGCTCAAACCATCACAGAAGCTGGTAATAATGATGAGGTAAAGGTGATCATCCTAAAGTCTGCAGGCGAAAAGGCTTTTTGTGCTGGAGCTAGTTTTGACGAGTTGATCTCGATAGACGATCTTGATACCGGTAAGGTATTCTTTTCTGGTTTTGCTGAGGTGATCAATGCTTGTCGTAAGTGTCCAAAACTAATCATTGGCCGAGTGCAAGGCAAGGCTGTAGGAGGAGGAGTAGGTGTTGCTTCTGCTGTGGATTATTGTTTTGCTACCAGATATGCGGACGTGAAATTATCGGAATTGGCGGTAGGTATCGGTCCATTTGTTGTTGGCCCTGCTGTACAGCGCAAAATGGGACTGTCTGCCATGAGTCAATTAGCCATCAATGCGACTGAATGGCGTTCTGCTCAGTGGGCATACGAAAATGGTTTGTACGCCGGCGTTTATGACGATGCCGAAGAAATGGATAAGGAGATCGACATTCTTGCGAATCGTCTAGCCAAATCCAATCCGGAAGCAATGCGCCTTTTAAAGAAGATCTTCTGGGAAGGAACTGAAAACTGGGACGAGTTACTTGCTGAAAGAGCTGGGATGAGCGGAACTTTAGTTTTGTCAGATTTCACCCGAAACGCGATCAACGCGTTCAAGAAGAAATAAGCTTTGACTTTATTTATCCTGAATTAGCCGATCTTTTTTAAAAAAGGATTTGTTAATAAAGCAGGAAATCATATCTTTGCACCCCCTTTCATGTGAACAGGGGAAAATTGTCTTATTATTTTAAAACGAAAATTGTGGATACATTAAGTTACAAAACAATTTCCGCTAACAAAGAAAACGCTGATAAGAAGTGGTTTGTAGTGGATGCTGAGGGTCAGACCGTAGGTCGCCTTGCAAGTAAAGTGGCTAAGGTAATTCGCGGGAAACACAAACCGAATTACACGCCACATGCTGATTGCGGAGATAATGTGATCATTATCAATGCAGAGAAAGTATCTTTTTCGGGAACAAAATTAGCTGACAAGGAGTACATCCGTTACACGGGTTACCCAGGTGGACAGCGTATTGTTTCTGCTGAATCGATGCTTAAGAACAATCCTGAGCGATTGATCGAGAAAGCTGTGAAGGGAATGTTGCCTAAGAACCGTTTGGGCCGTTCATTGTTTAACAATCTGAAAGTTTACCGTGGTGCTGAGCACAAGCAAGAAGCTCAAAAGCCTGAGGTATTGAACTTAGATACATTCAAATAATCAGCATGGAAGTAATTAACACATTAGGAAGAAGAAAAACTGCTGTTGCGCGTGTTTACCTTTCAAAAGGAAAAGGTGAAGTTACCGTAAACAAGAAAGATTATAAGGAAGCATTTCCTTTGGCGGTTCTTCAATCTAAGATCGTTCAACCATTTATGTTGACAGGTACAGAAGGTCAGTATGACGTTCGTGTAAATGTTGCAGGTGGTGGAATCAATGGTCAGGTTGAAGCGATCCGTTTAGGAATTGCAAGAGCACTTGTAGAATTGAATGAAGAAAACAAGCCGCTATTGAAAGCTGAAGGTTTGATGACGCGTGACCCACGTATGGTTGAGCGTAAGAAGCCAGGTCAGCCTAAGGCTCGTAAGAAATTCCAGTTCTCGAAACGTTAATCATTTATTTTGGCGGTTGTTTAGTATCCAAGCCCGCGAGTATCTGTCCATTACACATGGATCCCTCCAGGGCTGATTACTAAGGAACGTAAACAATTAAAAATTAAAGAAATGTCAAAAGCAAAATTTGAAGATCTTTTAAAGGCAGGTGTTCACTTTGGACACTTGAAAAGAAAATGGAACCCGGCAATGGCGCCGTATATCTTTGAAGAGAAAAAAGGTATCCACATTATTGACCTAAATAAGACAATCGTACATCTTGACAATGCAGCTGCGGCACTTAAGCAGATCGCGAAGTCGGGTAAGAAAGTTCTTTTCGTTGCTACCAAGAAGCAAGCTAAAGAGATCATCGCAGATAAAGTAAAGGAAATTAACATGCCGTTCGTAACAGAGCGTTGGACAGGTGGTATGTTGACGAATTTCCAAACAACTCGTAAGTCTATCCGTAAAATGACTTCAATCGACAAAATGAAGTCTGACGGTACTTGGGATACATTGAACAAAAGAGAGCGTTTGTTCAAAACACGTCAGCGTGAAAAACTAGAGAAAAACTTTGGCTCTATCGCGGACATGACACGTCAGCCTGCAGCTATCTTCATCGTTGATATCGTGAAGGAGCACATCGCATTGAAAGAGGCTAAGCGTTTGAACATCCCTGTATTCGCAATGGTAGATACAAACGCAGATCCAAGAACAGTTGATTTCGCAATTCCTGCAAACGACGATGCTACAAAATCAATTGCAACTATTCTAGATGTAATTTGTGGTGCGATCAAAGAAGGTTTGGAAGAGCGCAAGAATGCTAAGGATATGCCAGCTGACGAGGAAGAAGCAAAGGCTCCTAAAGCGAAAAAAGAGGAAGTAGCTGAAGAAGTAACTGAAACTTCAACAGAAACTACTGAAGGAGAAGAAGCATAATTCAAACAATCAAAAATTATTATCATGGCAATTACAGCTGCTGACGTAAATAAATTGAGACAAATGACAGGGGCAGGAATGATGGACTGCAAAAATGCTCTTGTTGAAACAAACGGTGATTTTGAGGCTGCAATCGATGCACTTCGTAAGAAAGGACAAAAAGTTGCTGCAAAGAGAGGAGATAACGAAGCGAAAGAAGGAGTTATTTTCGCTCAAGCAACAGCTGATGGTAAAGCAGGTGTTGTAATGACATTGAACTGTGAGACTGACTTCGTTGCTAAAAACGAAGATTTCAGAAACTTCGTTCAGTCTATTCTTGACATCGCTATTGCTAACCTTCCAAAATCTATCGATGAGTTAATGGCTCTTCCTTACGATGCGAAGTTAAGTGTAGCTGATAAGATCACTGAGCAAATTGGTGTGATCGGTGAGAAATTGGAGATTTCAGGACTTGAGGTAGTAAGCGCTGAGAAAGTTGTTGCTTACAACCACCCTGGAAACCAATTGGCAGCTATCGTAGGTCTAAACAAAGACACAAACGATGCAGAAGAAGCTGGTCGTCAGGTTGCAATGCAAGTTGCTGCTATGAATCCAATCGCATTGAATAAAGATCTAGTTGACGCAACAACAATCGAACGTGAATTAGAGATCGGTAAAGAATTGGCTATTCAGGAAGGTAAGCCTGCTGATATGGCAGCTAAGATCGCTGAAGGTCGTTTGGGTAAATTCTTCAAAGAAAATACACTTTTGAGCCAGCCATTCGTACGCGACAATAAATTGACAGTTGAGCAATTCCTTGAATCAACGGAAAAAGGATTGACAGTAACTGATTTCAAGAGATTATCACTTAGTTAAGCTGATAGTTACTTAGTTAAAAAGGGTTGAATTTTTATTCAGCCCTTTTTTTATGCCCTCAGAACTCGTCCTTTAAATCGGTTTAAAAATGTATATTTGCGCGACGCAAAATGATCCACATGAAATACAAACGCATACTCCTTAAACTCAGTGGTGAATCACTAATGGGTGACAAAAACTTCGGAATTGATAATAGACGTTTAGCGCTTTATGCCGAGCAGATCAAAGAAATTCATGATAAAGGAGTAGAAATTGCGATCGTAATCGGTGGAGGAAACATTTTCAGAGGAGTTCAGGCAGAAGAGGGCGGTATGGACAGAACACACGGTGACTACATGGGAATGCTGGCAACAATGATCAATTCTATGGCATTGCAGGCAGCACTGGAGTCGGCTGGAGTTCAAACGCGATTACAGTCCGCAATTGAAATGAAGGAGATCGCAGAACCTTTCGTTCGCCGCAGAGCAGTCAGACATCTGGAAAAGGGCAGAGTGGTGATCTTTGGAGCAGGAACAGGAAACCCTTATTTTACAACTGATTCTGCAGCATCACTTCGTGCGATCGAGATCGAGGCGGAAGTGATCCTTAAAGGAACACGTGTGGATGGTATTTATACCGCAGATCCGGAAAAAGATGCCAATGCAACTAAATTTGATCTGATCAGTTTTGACGATGTTTATTCGAAGGGACTCAAAGTGATGGATATGACTGCATTTACCTTGTGTAAAGAGAATGAGTTACCGATCATCGTATTTGATATGGATACACCGGGTAACCTATTAAAGGTTGTACAAGGTGATCAGGTAGGAACAATAGTAAGAAATTAAGAACCCAGGAACAATTTATCGCCATGACGGAAGAATTGAATATGATCTACAGTGAGTTCAGAGAGTCTAATAAAAAGACTATTGATCACTTTGAAGTAGAATTGGTTAAGATCAGAGCAGGAAAGGCAACACCTTCTATGCTTCAAACAGTTGTTGTAGACTATTATGGCTCACCAACACCACTCAACCAGGTAGCGAACATCGCCACGATGGATGCGAGAACATTAACTGTTCAGCCATGGGAAAAAGCTATGCTGGACCCGATCATGAAAGGGATCATTAATGCGAATCTTGGTTTCGCTCCGCAGAACAATGGTGAAGTATTGATCATATCGGTTCCACCGCTTACTGAAGAAAGACGTAAGGAGCTCGTAAAGCGTGCTAAATCCGAGGCCGAACATGCTAAGGTAGGTATTCGCAATCACCGTAAAGATGCTATGGACATGGTAAAATCACTGAAAGAAGATGGTTTGTCGGAAGATATGCAGAAAGACGCTGAGAATGAGATCCAGAACATAACGAATGCATATAGTGCTCAAGTAGATGATATCCTTGCTGCAAAAGAAAAGGATATTATGACAATTTGATACTTACGAAGTATATTGGAAAAGGGGGCTAACAGTCCCCTTTTTTATTGGATCACGATCTCAACTCGTCTGTTCGCTTGTTCTTCGTAAAAGAACTTAGGTTTTTCATAAATGGGGCGACTATTTCCGTAACCGACTGCGGTTAATCGCTCTTTGTCTATTCCATTATCAATGAGGTATTTCATTACGCGTTTCGCTCTTGCTTCTGAAACACGCTGTGCGGCCAATGAATTGTCACCCAAGGCAAATACATGTCCTTGAATTTCAATATGAACCTCTGAATTCAGTGCGAGAAAATCCCTCAATCTTTTCAGATCACCATATGAAGTTGGTTTTATCTCACTACCTCCTGGGAAGAATTCGATGGTTTGTATACTTACGCTCTTTCCTTTAGCTATACGCTCCAGCTCGATCAAGATCTCATTGTCTTCTGAAACATTCATAGTATAAAGACTATCATAGAAGAAGTAACCTTCAGCATCGCATTTAACCGTGATTTTACAATTGCGTTCAAAATTGAAATAGAATTCAGATCCGATATATAACCCATCGTTATCACTTGAGCCTTCCATGGCAAAGTTGGATATGATAGGCTTCTTCGTGTATTTGTCACGTACTACGAACGATTGCGTAGGTGCAAAATCGTCATTTCTTCGATCTACGACCTTGGTTTCTTGAATAGCTTCTCTTTGAATGAAGTTCCAGGAAAGAAAAAGATCCTTCTTTTTGTCCACTTCTGATGTAAGCAGGATGGCGATCTGATCACCCTCTTTCAGCTCTAATGCATATAAGATGCCCTCATCGATTTTAAAATCAAGCCCGACTAATTTACTCCCGGGTTTATTGTGCATACGCATGATCTCTGCGAGCCCGGTTTTAAGTTCTCCACACACATTTCCGCGCTCGGCCTTGAAAACGGACATTTTAAGAGAACCGTCGTTTACATTTGCGTTAAAAGTTAGCTCTCCGTTGGCGGTAGGAGAATAGAGTAACCAGAGCTGACTCTCTCCTGACATAGTTGATAGAGCACTGTACCTGGAGATATCTTCGCCTTCGTTTTCGCTGAAGACCAGTTTGAAATCACCATTTTCGAACATGTTGATACCGCTGACACATGTTCCGCTTTCATCTTCACTTGCAACCACTGCTTTACTTGTAAACAGGGTGAAAATGAAGAGCAGAAATAGCACCGGAGAAAGTGGAGATCTGAACATGTGACGAAGATAATAAAACTTATGTTTAAAATATACTAAATCTGTTAAGAAACAGTAACTTACGTGTTTGTAGATCAAGATCTGTGCCGTTAAAGCTGTGGTGATACTTTTAACCCGGCGGTTCCAATAAGCTGAATAGTGATATCTACTGCCGATGCATCAAGTTGAAGTTGAATTAACCGCATGGCATTCATTTGAGTTTCGAGCTCTAAACCGGGAGTAATCGAGCCATTTAGTTTGGTACGAAGCAACTCATTTACTTTATCTATATCCTTAACAAAGTTGAATCGTGCATGCTCTTCAATCGATCTTTCCAGCTTTCCGTTTAACAGCCATTTTGCTGATTTTAGCAGTACATTTTTACTTTCCAGCGTCAAATGAATTTCTGACAATGATAACTCCTGTTCGACAGCGCTGTAAACCGGGATAGCTTCTAGGTACACTGTTCCTTTTTTGTTACCTGAAAAACGAACCATGAGATTCAGTTTGTTCAAATTGCTACCACAGATACTTACACTATCGACTTGAATTTCTTTCTTTTTAAAGTCGATCTTATGGCCCTTTATGCTCTGATCCAAAAGAGTGGATAAAGTGTCGAATGACATCCTAAACGGCAAGGTGATATTGAATTCGTCCGAAGCGGATACGGAAGGTGAGTAATTTACGCTATCAGTTACAGGTACAACGCCAAGAGTAGGGTATCCGATTAATTGGACATTAAAGCTTGTAGAAGTTCCTTCGAATGTAAATGGAGAAACCCTAAGCTGGGATGTATTGAGGCGAAGTTTACCGTATTGCCCCAGGTCAATGGGCGTATTTAATGCTTCTAGGCTTCCTTTAAGTTGTTGCTGGATAGGATGTGACCTTATTTCACTATCGACGTAATCAGCGGCTGTCAGTAGTGCCTTTTCCATTTCCTTTTCTACTCGCTCGGTAGCATTGTAATTGAAGACTGTGATCTCACAAGGATCTAATGATTTGAATTCTTTGAGCTGAGTCTTTGAAATCAATTGAAACGACTCATCGATAGTCAAGCTGGTAACGTAATTGATCCTGACTTTTCTTGGCTCCTCATCCACTCCGCAGGAGGCAAAGATCCGAGGCGTTAAACAATTCCCTTCCGAAGTGAATAACTGTGTACATTTTGGACAGTAATTCAGACGGATCGAATAGCTTCCCGGAACAGAGTATAGCAGACCTCCTTTACTTCCTTGGAATTCAATAGTCTTACGATGAAAGGTATAGGAATAGCTTACTCCATCGCACTGTTGTTCTTCCCCAGAAAAGGTTTTAGGAACCTCCTTGTTGATCTTATCATAAACTCCTTTCAGTTCTATACTGACTGGTAAATTTATGGTTGACGCAGATAAGGTGTATTTACTTCCACCGATGACCTGTGTTTCAGGTGGTTCGATATTTTTGAGTTGGGAACAAGAGAATAGTCCCAGCAAAATGATCACAGAAAGAATTAAGCGGATCATTTTCGCTTCAGAAATGCAGTTTGATGCAATACAACACTATACGAATCCACCACAAATTGCGATCCCTCATCATCAATTGTATCCGTTTTCAAGCTGGCATCTGAAGCTGCAAAAAGATCGAAAAGTAATTCATCCTCACTACGACGCAGTGTGTTAATATACTGCATATCACCAACGTGATAGGTGCCATAAAAGCAATCATTCATAAGGCTCAGTGGCATGGTGATCCCGTTTTGCTCATCAAGGACATACGCATTACCTTTTGAGGAAGGACTTTTTCTGATCAGGTAATCCTTGACGATCTCTCCATATTTGCTGCTGTGATATGTCATTCTGTGAGTCCATACGGAATCTTCTATAATGACTGCTATGTCCAGCTCAACATTGATGGTGTCACCTGGTCGATTCAGAAATCCAAGGATCATCTGACCTTCATAATGACCGATCCATTCTTTCAGAAGACCTTGACCATAAGACACAACTCCTGATAGGGACAGAAATAAAATAAGTACGAACTTCATGATCCTCAGGGTGTATTACCCGATTTTCGCCAAGATACCATTGAATGTAGCAGAAGGGCGCATGGCCTTGCTTACCAGATCAAAATCGGGATGATAATATCCATTGATATTAACCGGTTTACCTTGTACTTCATTCAGCTCAGTAACGATCTTTTGCTCGTTTGCTGCTAAATCCGCCGCAATCGGAGTGAAAATTGCTTTTAACGCGTCATTCTTGTCCTGATTAGCAAGCTCCTGGGCCCAATACATAGCCAAGTAGAAATGTGAACCTCTATTGTCAAGTTCTCCAGCATTTCTTGAAGGAGATTTATCATTCATCAGGAATGTTGTTGTAGCGGCATCCAATGTATCCGCCAAGATCTGTGCTTCTTTATTTCCAGTCGTTTCCGCTAAATGTTCAAATGAAACAGCGAGCGCAAGGAATTCTCCTAATGAATCCCAGCGTAGGTGGTTCTCCTCATTGAACTGTTCTACGTGCTTAGGAGCGGAACCTCCAGCTCCTGTTTCGAATAAACCGCCACCATTCATCAACGGAACGATACTTAACATTTTTGCAGAAGTTCCAACTTCAAGAATCGGGAAGAGGTCAGTTAGATAATCTCTCAAAACGTTACCGGTAACAGAGATGGTTTCCTGTCCATTCTTTAATCTTTCCAATGTAAACTGAGTTGCATCTTCTAAAGAAAGAATTCGAATGTCAAGACCTGCGGTGTCATGATCTTTGAGGTATAGTTCAACTTTTTTGATCAGCTCTGCATCGTGAGCGCGATCAGCGCTTAGCCAGAATATAGCCGGAGATCCTGTGGCTTTAGCTCTGTTTACAGCTAGCTTAACCCAATCTCTCACAGGAGCGTCTTTAACTTGACACATTCTCCAGATATCACCTTTCTCAACATTGTGCGAGATCAGTACATTTCCGTTCGCATCAACTACTTCAACTGTACCGTCCGCAGGAAGGATAAATGTTTTATCGTGAGAACCGTACTCCTCCGCTTTTTGAGCCATCAAACCAACGTTTGGTACTGTCCCCATAGTTCTCGGGTCAAAAGCACCATTTTGTTTGCAGAATTCGATGGTTACGTCATAAACCGGAGCATAACTACTATCCGGAATTACAGCTTTAGTATCTTGAGCTTTTCCTTCCTTGTTCCACATTCTTCCGGAGTTACGGATCATCGCAGGCATTGAAGCATCGATGATCACATCGCTGGGTACATGAAGATTCGTGATTCCTTTATCTGAGTTAACCATTGCGAGGTCAGGACGCTCTGCAAATACTTTTTCAATTTCAGCATTGATAGCAGTTTGCATATCCGCTGAAAGTTGAGGCAATTTATTGATCAGATCACCGAATCCGTTGTTTACATCCACGCCGGCTGCATCCAGTTCTTTACCGAACTTATCGAATACCGGTTGAAAGAAAACGCGTACAGCATGACCGAAAATAACCGGATCGGATACTTTCATCATAGTCGCTTTCATATGAAGGGAAAAGAGCGTGCCATTTGCCTTAGCATCTGCGATTTGTTCTGCGAGGAATTTGAGCAATGCGTTTTTACTCAAGTATGTTCCGTCGATGATCTCGCCGTCCTGCAATTTTAATCCTTCTTT
>SBGS01000037.1 GCA_006226555.1 Bacteroidota bacterium | reverse complement strand
AACCTATTTAAATTTAATAAAAATGGCTGATTTGAAAGAAATGGCGGAAGCTCTAGTTAACTTGACAGTAAAAGAAGTTAACGAATTAGCAAACATTCTTAAAGAAGAGTACGGTATCGAGCCTGCTGCTGCTGCTGTTGCAGTTGCTGCTGCTGGTGCTGCTGGTGGTGGTGAAGCTGCTGCTGAGAAAACTGAGTTTGATGTAATCTTGAAAGACGCAGGAGCATCTAAACTTGCTGTAGTAAAACTAGTAAAAGAATTGACTGGAGCTGGTTTGAAAGAAGCTAAAGATATGGTTGACGGAGCGCCTGCAACATTGAAAGAAGGTGTTTCTAAAGACGAAGCAGAAGGTCTTAAGAAATCTCTTGAAGAGGCTGGAGCTCAAGTTGAGATCAAGTAATCTTTATACTTTAAATTAAGGAAAGGTGTCCGCCTCAGGCGGATGCCTATTCCTGTTTTTGGACGTAAGTGCCACTAGTGCTTTTTTTTCACTTAAAAACGTTTGGCCTTGGCAACATCAAACAATACTTCCCGAAGAGTGAATTTTGCGTCAAGCAAAAGTCAATTAGAGTATCCTGACTTTTTGGATATTCAGTTAAAATCCTTTCAGGAATTTTTCCAATTGGAGACCACTCCTGAAAATAGAGAGAGCGAAGGACTCTATAAAGTCTTCGCAGAAAATTTCCCAATTACGGATACAAGAAATCAATTCGTATTGGAGTTCTTGGATTACTTTATTGATCCACCGAGATATACTATTGAAGAGTGTATCGATCGTGGATTGACGTATAGTGTTCCATTAAAGGCGAAATTAAAATTGTACTGTACAGATCCTGAGCACGAAGACTTTGAGACTATCGTGCAGGACGTTTATTTAGGTACAATTCCTTATATGACTCCGAAGGGATCATTCGTAGTAAACGGAGCTGAAAGAGTAATTGTCTCTCAGTTGCACCGTTCACCGGGTGTATTCTTTGGACAAAGTCGTCACGCGAACGGTACTAAATTGTATTCTGGTCGTGTGATTCCTTTTAAAGGATCATGGATCGAATTTGCGACAGACATCAATAATGTGATGTATGCGTACATCGATCGTAAAAAGAAATTACCTGTAACAACTCTTTTCCGTGCAATCGGTTATGAATCAGATAAGGACATTCTTGATCTATTCGGACTTGCGGAAGAAATTAAGACAACAAAAGCAAACCTTAAAAATGCAACAGGTAGAAAGCTTGCTGCACGTGTTTTGAAAACATGGGTTGAAGATTTCGTTGATGAAGATACAGGTGAGGTTGTTTCGATCGAAAGAAATGAAGTTCTTTTGGATCGTGAAACAGTTTTGGAGCAGGATCACATCGAATTGATCACTGAATCAGGTGCAAAAACGATTATTTTGCATAAGGAAGATGTCAATACTGCTGACTTCACAATTATTTACAATACACTTCAGAAGGATACTTCAAACTCTGAAAAAGAAGCGGTAGAACATATTTATCGTCAATTGCGTAATGCTGAACCACCAGATTACGAGACAGCTAAAGGTGTTTTCGAAAAATTATTCTTCTCGGATACAAGATACGACCTTGGGGAAGTTGGTCGTTTCCGTCTGAATAAGAAATTAGGTGTAAGTATGGATGAAACATCCAGAGTACTTACCAAAGATGATATTATCCTTATCGTGAAGTATTTGATCGAATTGATCAACTCGAAAGCTGATGTGGATGATATCGATCACTTGTCTAATCGTCGTGTAAGAACTGTTGGAGAGCAATTGTATGCTCAATTTGGCGTTGGTTTGGCTCGTATGGCCAGAACAATCCGTGAGCGTATGAATGTTCGTGATAACGAAGTCTTTACACCGATCGATTTGATCAATGCAAAAACGTTGTCATCTGTGATCAACTCGTTCTTCGGAACAAACCAGTTGTCTCAGTTCATGGACCAAACGAACCCACTTTCTGAGGTAACGCACAAACGTCGTTTGTCTGCACTCGGACCTGGTGGACTTTCACGTGAGCGTGCCGGATTCGAGGTTCGTGACGTTCACTATACACACTACGGACGCCTTTGTACTATCGAGACGCCGGAAGGACCGAACATTGGTTTGATCTCTTCATTGTGTGTATTTGCGAAAGTAAATAAGCTTGGTTTCATTGAGACTCCTTACCGTGAGGTAAAAGGAGGTAAAGTGGATCTTAAAAATGAACCAATTTACCTTTCTGCAGAGGAGGAAGATGCAAAAACAATTGCTCAGGCCAATGCACAGATCGATGATAAAGGTAATTTCCTTACAGAAGTAGTTAAGGCTCGTTATGAAGGAGATTTCCCTGTTGTAGATCCTAAGGACCTAAGCTTGATGGATGTTGGTACAAACCAGATCGCTTCAATCGCGGCATCTTCAATTCCTTTCTTGGAGCATGATGATGCGAACCGTGCCCTGATGGGATCAAACATGCAGCGTCAGGCGGTTCCATTACTTCGTCCTGCTTCTCCAATTGTAGGAACAGGAATCGAAGAGCTGGTAGCACGCGATTCAAGAGTATTGATCAACGCGGAAGGAGAAGGAGTTGTTGAGTATGTTGATTCCAACGAGATCGTAATTCGCTACAACTGGACGAAAGAAGATAAACTAGTAAGCTTCGATGACGAAGTGAAAAGATATCCTTTAACGAAGTTCTCTAAAACTAACCAGGGAACATGTATCAACCTTAAGCCTATTGTTCAGAAAGGTGATAAGGTGGAAAGAGGACAGGTTCTTTGTGAAGGTTATGCAACTCAGCAAGGTGAATTGGCTCTTGGTCAAAACCTTAAAGTAGCATTCATGCCTTGGAAAGGATATAACTTCGAGGATGCGATCGTGATCTCTGAGCGCGTTGTTCGTGAGGATGTATTTACGTCAATTCATATCGATGAGTATTCTTTAGATGTGCGTGACACGAAACGAGGAATGGAAGAGCTTACAGCTGATATTCCTAACGTGAGTGAAGAGGCTACTAAAGATCTTGATGAGAATGGACTTATCAGAATTGGTGCTGAGATCAAGGAAGGAGATATCTTGATTGGTAAGATCACTCCGAAAGGAGAAACTGATCCTTCACCGGAAGAAAAACTTCTTCGTGCGATCTTTGGTGACAAAGCTGGTGATGTTAAGGATGCTTCTTTGAAAGCAGGACCATCACTACGCGGTGTTGTTATCGACAAGAAATTGTTCTCTAGAGCAATTAAGGATCGCAAAGCAAAAGCTCAGGATAAGCCGGTACTTGAAAGTCTTGATGCAGAATACGAAAAGGATTTTGCAGAACTAAAGAATAAACTTGTTGAGAAATTATTGGATATTCTTGGAGATGAGAAGTCTGCTGGAGTTTTCAATAACTTCAAAGAGGAGATCATCAAGAAAGGAACTAAGTTCTCATCGAAGAATTTGGGAGCAATCGATTATTCGATCATTAATCCAACTGAGTGGACAGGTAACGCGAAAGTAAATGCACTAATTGGTCGCACGATCCATAATTTCACGATCAAGGCAAATGACCTTCTAGGTGCATACAAGCGTAAGAAATTCCACATCTCTGTTGGTGATGAGCTTCCAGCTGGAATCGTTAAAATGGCTAAAGTGTACGTTGCGAAGAAACGTAAACTTAAAGTTGGTGATAAGATGGCAGGTCGTCACGGTAACAAAGGTATCGTAGCGAATATCGTTCGTCAGGAAGATATGCCGTTCCTTGAGGATGGAACACCTGTAGATATCGTGTTGAACCCACTTGGGGTACCATCTCGTATGAACCTTGGACAGATCTATGAGACAGTTCTTGGTTGGGCAGGAGAAAAACTAGGTGTTAAGTTTGCCACTCCTATCTTTGATGGTGCACACCCTGAGGAGATCAATGAATGGACGGAAAAAGCAGGAGTGCCTCGTTCAGGTAAGACATACTTGTACGATGGTGGTACCGGAGAGCGTTTCCACCAGCCAGCGACAGTAGGTGTGATCTACATGTTGAAACTTTCACACATGGTAGACGATAAGATGCACGCACGTTCTATCGGACCTTACTCGCTTATTACGCAACAACCTCTTGGTGGTAAAGCACAGTTCGGAGGTCAGCGTTTTGGAGAGATGGAGGTTTGGGCATTGGAAGCATTTGGTGCAGCTAATATCCTACAAGAGATCCTTACAATTAAGTCTGATGATGTAATGGGAAGAGCGAGAGCTTACGAAGCGATCGTTAAAGGGGACAATATTCCTGAACCGGGTATCCCTGAATCTTTCAACGTATTGTTGCATGAATTGAGAGGTCTTTGCCTCGATGTAACAATGGATTAATCGTCAGTTGTTTAATGAGATAACAAGCAAAATTATGGCTTACAGAAAAGAAACTCCGAAAAATCAAAGCAGCTTCAACAAGATCACTATCTCGTTGGCTTCACCTGAATCGATCCTTGAAAAATCGAGCGGTGAAGTGCTTAAACCGGAAACTATCAACTATAGAACATACAAGCCTGAGCGAGACGGTTTATTCTGCGAAAGAATTTTCGGTCCTGTTAAGGATTATGAATGTCACTGTGGTAAATACAAAAGAATCCGATACAAAGGAATCGTTTGTGACCGATGTGGTGTGGAGGTAACTGAGAAGAAAGTACGTCGTGAGCGTATGGGACACATTTCTTTAGTGGTTCCGGTTGCTCATATCTGGTACTTCCGTTCACTTCCAAACAAAATTGGATACTTACTTGGTCTTCCAACAAAGAAGCTGGATCAGATCATTTATTATGAGCGCTATGTAGTAATCCAGACAGGTATTGCAAAAAATCTAGATGGTTCTGAATTGAATCAATTGGATTTCCTTACTGAAGAGGAGTATTTGGATATTTTGGATACTCTACCAAAAGAGAATCAATACCTTGAGGATACAGATCCAAACAAGTTTATCGCGAAAATGGGTGCTGAGGCACTTTATGATCTGTTGAGAAATCTTGATTTGGATGAAACGTCATATCAGTTGCGTCACCAGGCTAACACGGAAACTTCAGTACAACGTAAGAATGAAGCTTTGAAGCGTCTTCAGGTTGTTGAAGCAATGCGTGAATCAGTTGGTCGTATTGAAAATCGTCCGGAATGGATGATCGTTAAGGTTGTGCCGGTTATTCCACCGGAATTGCGTCCACTTGTTCCATTGGATGGTGGTCGTTTCGCAACATCTGATTTAAATGACCTTTATCGTCGTGTGATCATTCGTAACAATCGTTTGAAACGATTGATCGAGATCAAGGCTCCGGAAGTAATCCTACGTAACGAAAAACGTATGCTTCAGGAAGCTGTGGATTCATTGTTCGATAACTCGAGAAAAGCTTCTGCAGTTAAAACTGAATCAAACCGTCCGCTAAAATCACTTTCAGATTCATTGAAAGGAAAGCAAGGACGATTCCGTCAAAACCTTCTTGGTAAACGTGTGGATTATTCAGCACGTTCGGTAATCGTCGTTGGACCGGATCTAAAATTACATGAGTGTGGTCTGCCTAAAGACATGGCAGCTGAGCTATACAAGCCGTTCATCATTCGTAAAATGATCGAACGTGGTATCGTAAAAACGGTGAAATCAGCGAAAAAGATCGTTGATCGCAAGGAGCCTGTAGTATGGGATATTCTTGAAAACGTGTTAAAAGGACATCCAGTGTTACTTAACCGTGCCCCTACTCTCCACCGTTTGGGTATCCAGTCATTCCAACCGAAATTGATCGAAGGAAAGGCGATCAGACTTCACCCGTTGGTAACAACTGCCTTCAACGCCGATTTCGACGGTGACCAGATGGCCGTACACTTACCATTGGGTAATGCTGCTATCCTTGAAGCACAGTTATTGATGCTTGCTTCACACAACATTTTGAACCCTGCGAACGGTGCTCCGATTGCCGTGCCTTCTCAGGACATGGTACTTGGTCTTTACTACATTACTAAAGGTAAGAAGTCGACGAAGGATGAAGTTGTGAAAGGTGAGGGAGGTATTTTCTACTCTCCGGAAGAGGTTATCATTGCGTACAATGAAGGTAAATTGGATCTCCACGCATACATCAAGGTTCGTACTATGGATCTTAATGAAAATGGAGAGCCTGAGTTACGCATGATCGAAACTACTTGTGGTCGTGTACTATTTAATGAAAAAGTACCAACTGAAGCAGGTTTCATCAATGATGTAATGACGAAGAAAGCGCTTCGAGACATGATCGGTCATGTGTTGAAAGTGTGTGGAACGTCAAGAACAGCTCAATTCCTTGATGATATTAAGGAACTAGGTTATGACATGGCCTTTAAAGGTGGATTGTCATTCAACCTTGATGATATCATCATACCTAAAGAAAAAGAAGAGCTGGTTGCAAAAGCAGAAGAAGAGGTAAAAGACGTAATGATGAATTACAACATGGGTCTTATTACCAATAATGAGCGTTACAACCAGATCATTGATATTTGGACTCACACGAATTCTAGATTGACTCACACATTGATGGAGCAATTGAAGAACGACCGTCAAGGTTTCAACTCAATTTACATGATGTTTGATTCTGGAGCACGTGGTTCCAAAGAGCAGATTCGTCAGTTATCCGGAATGAGGGGATTGATGGCGAAACCGCAAAAGTCTGGTGCATCTGCACAGGATATCATCGAGAATCCGATCCTTTCAAACTTTAAAGAAGGTCTTTCTATCCTTGAGTACTTTATTTCTACTCACGGTGCGCGTAAAGGTCTTGCGGATACGGCCCTTAAGACAGCCGATGCAGGTTACCTGACTCGTCGTCTTGTAGATGTTGCTCAAGATGTGGTTATCAACTCTGACGATTGTGGTACACTTCGTGGTTTGGTAGCAACAGCGCTTAAGAAGAACGATGAGATCGTTGAGCCATTGAGAGATAGAATTCTTGGAAGAACATCACTTCAGAATATTTACAACCCTGATACGGATGAATTGATCGTTGAAAGTGGTGCAATTATTACTGAAGATGTTGCAGATAAGATCGAGAAGGCAGAGATCGACGAAGTAGAGATCCGTTCAGTATTGACGTGTGAAATGCGTAGAGGGGTATGTTCGAAATGTTATGGACGTAACCTTGCGACACATAGAGTAGCTGAAATGGGAGATGCTGTGGGTGTTATTGCTGCACAATCCATCGGGGAACCAGGAACGCAGCTTACACTACGTACGTTCCACGTTGGGGGTACTGCATCTAACATTGCTGATGAATCAGATCTTAAAGCTAAAACTGACGGTACATTAGAGATCGACGAACTAAGAACTATCACTCGTACTACAAAGGATGGTAAGAAAGTTGAGGTAGTTGTAGGTCGTTCAGCTGAATTGAAGTTGACTGATAATAAAGGAAATATCTCAATGACAGCAAACATTCCTTACGGTGCTGAGATTTATGTAACAAGTAAGTCAAAAGTTAAGAAAGGTGATGTGATCTGTAAGTGGGATCCATATAACGCCGTGATCGTCTCTGAAGCGAAAGGTAAATTGATATTCGATAACGTTATCGAAGGAGTTACTTACCGTGAAGAAGTGGATGAGCAGACAGGATTTACTGAAAAAGTAATCACTGAGTCACGTGATAAGAAGAAGAACCCTGCAATTCACGTTATAGATCCAAAATCTAAGGATATACTTAAAGAATACAACCTTCCGGTTGAAGCTCACATTTCGGTAAATGAAGGTGATACGATCAATGAGGGTGATATTATTGTTAAGATTCCACGTAGAGCTGGTAAATCCGGAGATATCACCGGAGGTCTTCCACGAGTTACAGAATTATTCGAAGCTCGTAATCCATCGAATCCGGCAGTAGTTTCTGAGATCGATGGTGTTGCAGAGTACGGTAAGATCAAGAGAGGTAACCGTGAGATCAAGATCACATCTAAGACAGGTGAGGTACGTAAATATTTGGTTCCACTTTCTAAGCACATCCTTGTGCAGGAAAATGACTTTGTGAAAGCTGGACAACCATTATCGGTTGGATCGATCACTCCGAACGATATTTTGAATATTCAAGGTCCAACTTCTGTTCAGGAGTATTTGGTAAATGAAATTCAGGAAGTATATCGTCTTCAGGGTGTGAAGATCAATGATAAGCACTTCGAAGTCATCGTGCGCCAGATGATGCTTAAGGCTCAGATAATCGATCCAGGAGATACTAGATTCTTGGAAGGTCAATCAGTACACAAAGCTGATATCATGGAAGAAAATGATGCTATCTATGGTATGAAAGTAGTAGTTGATGCTGGTGAATCTACTGAGTTGAGAGCTGGTCAGATCGTAACCGCTCGTAAATTGAGAGATGTTAATTCTCAATTGAAGCGTGAGGATAAGAAATTGGTTGAATCGAGAGATGCGGTTCCTGCAACTTCTACACCATTGCTTCAAGGTATTACGAGAGCTTCACTACAAACGCAGTCGTTTATTTCAGCTGCATCCTTCCAGGAAACTACGAAGGTGTTGAATGAAGCGGCGATCTCTGGTAAAGAAGATCATTTGATGGGTCTTAAGGAGAACGTTATCGTAGGTCATTTGATCCCTGCTGGTACCGGAATGAGAGATTTCCAAAAGGTATTGGTTGGTTCTAAAGCGAAGCTTGGAGAAATGGCTGAAGAGATAGTAGAGTAATATTATCAAACGAATAATAAGAGCCCTGTCGTTTTTCGACAGGGCTTTTTTTATGAACTTGTGTGAGGAATGAAGTAGGAATGTTCTGCTCGTTGATAGAACAATTCACTTAATTGTATTGTATATTTATAGCATGGAAAACAAAAATGAAAATCAAGTAAATATCGAGCTATCAGAGGAAGTGTCGAATGGCGTATATTCCAACTTAACAATTCTGACTCATTCTCATTCCGAGGTTGTTTTAGATTTCATTCAATTGATGCCTGGTGTACCAAAAGGAAAGGTAAGATCAAGAGTGATCATGACTCCTCAAAATGCAAAACGATTATTGGAGGCACTGAAAGATAACTTAAGCAAGTATGAGCAGCATTTCGGATACATTGACATTGAAGGCGCTCCTCAGATGCCGCCAATGAATTTTGGTACGCCAACTACGGAAGCCTAATCAAAGGAACTCGATCATCTTTGTCCATTCTGTGGTATTTCCACATTTGTCCTTTACCACAAGGATCAATTCCTTATTACCTTTAAGATCACTAGGAATATCAAAGGTTAAGGTCTTTCCTTTGTATTCGTATTCCACGACATACCATTGACCATCTATGAACAGGTCATAATCATCTATACCTGAATCGTAATCAGAGATGTTCCAAACGAGTCGTTTGCTGGAAAGGAAATTGGTTCTGGAGGAAATATTGAACGGTATGACTTTCGGCCCATTCAGGTCTCTCTCCTCTTTGAAGGTTCCAAAGTACTTTGATTCTGCGATTAGCCACCCATTTTCATATCGGGTAGGAAGATACTTGGAACCTAAACCGGGACCATTCACCGAAATATATGATTTGCCATCGTTTGGATGCAAACTTCTGAGCTTTACAGTAAATGCCTGGTGAACCGGTAGCTTTTCGTCGAAGATTTCTCCACAAGATCGGTTACTTTCAATGAAAGCAGGTTCATACACAGTTCCTAAACCCATTTCCAAAACGCAATCGTCAGAAGCATAACGGTATTGTCCAGAAGGATCCAGAAAGTTTTTCCCATCTGAAACATGCTCCATAAAGTTGATTTGTCCCTCCTTCACATGGAGCGTGAACTTAAGTACACTTTTATTTCCCTTCAGATCATATGCTACATAACTAACCGCGTATGTCTGTCCTGGTTGAGCTCTGAAAATACCTTTATTCTTTTCAGACTGGTAGATCGGAAGGTCGTTCTCA
>SBGS01000284.1 GCA_006226555.1 Bacteroidota bacterium | reverse complement strand
TGCTGTCCGAAATGTTTGCTTTTTCTTGTTCCATAATGAATAGTTTGTTTTAGTTATATGTTAAAGCTAAATAAATTTTATAGAATTGAAAATCAGTTACCTAAATCCATCCGTGTAACAAAAGATACAATAAGTTTCGGATCATTGAATTATGTTTGCGTAGTGAATGAACAAAACAGATAAAAAATGGAAGATTACACAATTGTTGACGTAAGAACACATGCGGAATTTATGGGTGGACATGTAGCTGGTTCGATCAATATTCCTTTGAATGAGGTAGTAGATCGCGCTGATGAGATCATGAAATTAAAAACACCTGTAATTTTTTGTTGTGCTTCTGGAAATAGAAGTGGTCAGGCTACTGCTTATTTCCGTGCTCAAGGTTTGGATTGCGAGAATGGTGGTGGATGGATGGAAGTGAACATGCGTTTCGCTTAATTCCGGATCATATACAGAATTTTAAGTTGCGTTTTGATTCTTAAGGAGTCAAAAAAAAGGGAGCTCAGTAAGCTCCCTTTTTTATTTCATAACTAAATAACTATTGCTTTACCAGTCTTCTGGTGATCTTTTGGCCTTCTTTCGTGTAAGCATCTATAAAGTAAACACCCGTTCTGAACGCACGAACATCTATTTGGTTATTGAAGAAGTCTACTTGAATTGTCTTCCCTGTAATATCCATGATTTGGATTTCATCGATCTGAGCTGAACTCTTAATTTCAACAAAATCCTGTGCTGGGTTCGGGTATAGTACAAATTCAATAGCATTTTCCTCAATGGATGCCGGATTACCGTGTACAAGGTCGTATCGCTGCAATTCCAAAACACCATGCATCAGGCTTACCTGTAAAGCTGTAAAGCTATTTTGACAATCCTCACTGGAATAGTCCATGTAATTCTCGATCATATCAGGAAGATCGACGCTTTGAATATTGTCTGTACAAGTGTTTTTGCTTGGATCACAGTCTGTATTCGATTGCGCATCAGCATTTGGAGTATCGTCGATACCGTCTTCTGCCGTACAATCTCCATCTCCCCAGATGTGGCGAAGACCAAGATAGTGACCTACCTCATGCGTAGTTGTACGCCCTTTAATAACCACACCTGCCCCAATATCATTCGGGTTATTGCTACCAAAGGCCTGGTATTGAATTACAACACCATCTCCTAATCCTCCCGTTGATCCCGGAGGCCAGTTTGGAAGACCTGCTGGCGGTGTAGCATAACCTAATAGTGCAGTAAATCCAAAAAGGGACATATCACATACCCAAATATTCAGGTATCTAGACTGATCCCACGGATCAATACCACCATCAGCTGTGCTTTTTACTTTCTCAAGGTCTGACATGTCTCCACTTAGGAAAGCGAGTGATCCGAAGGAAGTGGTATTCGTAAAAGTTCTAGTAATACCGGTTGTTGGTTGACCGTTAGGATCTATTTGAGCAAGCTTGAACTCGATTCGTGGATTTCCTTTCACGATATCAAAATCAGCGCGCATATTAACTGTATCCGGGTTTAAACGATTGTAATCCTCGTTTAAAACTCTGATCTGATCAATGATCACAGAATCTGGAAGATTTTCTTCCGTGGTATTGTGAACGATATGCACAACAACAGGAATCGTATATAAAGAACCACTTTTCGATTCGGGATTCATGTTTAGTGCTTTTGCAGCATCAAATGCTGAGATCACAGCGTCTTTGTAGCCAGGAGTTAAACTTTCCTGATAATCGATCGCGTTTGTTGTTGCACATCGGTGAAATTCAACCTGTTGAGCAAAAGAAAACAACGATGAAAATAAAATAGTGGGTAGTAATAGTTTCATTTCTAAACAGTTTTTGTTGAATTTAAGAAATGAAAGAAACATGCGTTTAACTTTTTTGCTAAACGGATTTATTTCGTGATAAACGTTTTAATTCTATGCACTTTTATTCCAATATTCAGTTGGGTCAAGATCATCTCTAAAATGATTTGTTAGTTCTTTGATTCGTTCTATGGTATCGATTACGGTCTTTAAAGAGCTCTCTTTTTTCTCTAGATAATCAATGGCGCCATTTTTCATTGCCTGTAATGCAACATGTACATGTTCTTGAGAAGAGAGATATATTACCACTGTGGATGATGTTAAATGATCAGCGATATTTTTAATGAATTCAAAACCGGACTGATTCTTTAGTTTATGATCGAGAATCAGAATATGTGGGGGGTGATTAAACGCTTTGAGGCATTCATCAGCTTCCAGGAAATGCTGTGTGTCCGGGTATTTCGTTTTAAGGTTTGTACAAAGGTATTTCCCAAAATATCGATCGTCATCTAGGATGTAAATGCGTGTGTTGAAATGTGCTTCCATAGGTCAATAGTTTTATTTGAAAATGAGCTAACCAAATGCTTGCCAATTAAATAAGTTGCAGAATATCAGTGTGTTGCTATTATGTCAGTCTTTTTCAGTCTCGAATTTGGACAATAGATGGACGCAGTCGGCCACGAGATTATTCAATTTTTTGATAAATTTTTGAAATTCTGGAACTTTGAAAGTTTCATCTAGTAGATCCTTTTCAAATTCGCGTAGATTATTAGTTAAATCTTCTCTGCCAAGATGATTCAACGAAGGTTTCATGGCATGTAGTAGGTCCTTGATCTGAAGAGTGTTTTCGTTTTTCAATGCATGTTCAAGTTCTTCGATTCGAATCGTTGTATCCTCGATGAAAATGGTGAGTAATGATCTTTGTAGGTCTTCATTATTGCCTATTGATTTTTCAATTCTTCGCTGTAAATCTGTTATTTCTCCATTTACCCTATTATACTTTTGGATCTCCTCGGTGAGTTTTTTTAAGTCAATTGGCTTGGATAATACAGCATTCATTCCTGAAAGGATATAATGATTATGATTTAGTTCGACATCGTCCGCGGTCAAACCAACGATCGGTAGTACTTCCTTCGAACAGGACTTCCGAATATGTGCAGTTGCGGTTATACCATCCATCAACGGCATTCTTACATCCATCAGTATGAGGTCGTAATCACTATGCTTAATTTGGTCCAGAACTTCCTTTCCATTAGAAACTATTGTATACGAATGTCCCAGCTCGTTCAGGAAATTGGAGATCAAAAATTGGTTGACCACATTATCCTCGGCCACTAGTATATTTTTAATAGAGTTTGAAAATGTATTTTCCTGTAAACTTGAATTGTAGCGTTTTGATGAAATTGATTTCTCTAAAGTGAGCTGGATCTTTACCTCTGTTCCGGTTGAATTACTTTCTATCTGAATGTCACCGTTCATCAATTTGATCAGGTTCCGAACGATAGATAATCCCAGTCCTGTTCCGCCATTAATGGTTACATCATTATTTGAGGCCTGTTTGAAGTCTTCGTAAATACGTGGGAGATCTTTCTCCGGAATTCCTATACCCGTATCCCGAACACGAATTTCTATTGTGTCGAGATCCGGATTGGATTGAATAACCCTTGCTATTAATTTCACTTCTCCTGAATCGGTGAATTTCAATGCATTCGATATTAGATTCTGAAGAATTTGGCTAAACCTTAACTTATCGAATAAATAATATTGTTCAGGATTTATAGCTAGTGAAGCGGTGTAGTTTATGTCATTTTTTACCGAGTTTGTAAATAGACTAAAGGTATTGGACATTACCGTGTATAACGAATGACTTTCATTGTTCAATTCAATTTCTCCAAGTTGAGATTTGGAAAGCAGTAATAGGTCTTGTATAAGTGTTAGTAAGTTTTCAGTTGCTGTTTCAATATGTGTAATATATTCCGCTTGTTTAATAGACAGTTCAGATTGGCTTAACAACTGAAGTAATCCTGAGATCGCATTTAACGGGGTTCTTATCTCGTGACTAATATTGGCCAGGAACAACTCTTTACTTTTTAAAGAGTCCTCAGCAACTTCTTTGGCTTCTTTTAATTCATTTTGAAGTCGTTTTTGATCTGTTATATCGAGGTGAATACCAATTGAACCTGTTACTTTGCGATTTTCGTCAAGAATTGGTGCTCCCGAAATCATAACCCATTTGTGTTCTCCACTTTTAGTGATCAATTCGAATTCATAAACGTTCGTTTTACCCTCAATTCGATCTTCTTGTTCCTTCAGCATTCTCTTTTTTCCTTCTTCGTTTATGAGAAACAAGCCTTTCGTTCCTTCCAGTTCTTCCGGATCATATCCGACTATTTTACAGAAAGAGGGGTAAGCTTTAATTATCGTCCCATGAGCATCGACCTCCACGATGCCTAATTCCATATTTTCAATGATTGATCTAAATTTTTCTTCAGATCGCTGTAGCAATTCTTCTGACCGCTTTTTTTCTGTTATTTCTCTGGCAAAAGCAATTAGCTCCGTAACCTCTCCATCTTGTACCTCTGCAATATCTACTGATTGACCGATCCAGATCTTTTTTCCTGATTTCGTGATGACAGGAAATTCCAAATAAGTATGTTGAATACGATTCCTAATTTGTTCTTGATACTTTGAAACAACCTCTTCGATATAATTCAGACAGACAAGCTGATCAAAACGGATTTGGTAAAGTTCATCGGGTGAATATTCTATAGCCTTGCACCCTTCAGGATTTACATATATGAAATATCCTTCCGCGTTTATTCTGAAAACAATGTCGCTCGATTTCTCAACGATGAGCTGATACTTTTTCAATGCGTTTTCCTTCTCTTTTTTTAACTGATCAATCCCGGTGATATCTTCGATCAACGCCATTCGAGCCAAACGATTACCAAAATGGACAGATCGTCCTGTGATCTTTAAGGTTTTTATAGCTCCGTTCTTTGTAACGTGATGCCAGTGCTTTACAGAGTATTCGGAATTACGGATTTTCTCGATGTGTGCATCCAATATCTTTAACTCTTCTTGAGTATGAAGTTCCGAGATCCTTCTTTCTATCAACTCTTTCTTCGTATAACCATAAAAATCGATTGCTGTTTGGTTTACATCAAGGATCTGTAATGTTTCAAGATCATAAATGATAATAGGTAAGGGGTGTTCATTATAAACGGTGTTTAACTCATTTTCACGTTGCTTTAACCATTCTTCACGCCTTTCGATTAGCTCTTCTTGTGCCTTATAAGAGTTCTCTAATTCCAGGTTTTTTTCATACAGTCGTAAGCTTTTTTCTTCAATGATAGATTCTGCCAATTTTCTGGCTTTTCTCTCTCGATCAAGAGCTTTTAATATTTCGTTGCGATCATCTCTGTGCATTTTCGGTCAGTTTAAATTTCCATTGATCTTTTCCTGCAGGTGATAGTTCAATAGAATAATTCTCGCCAAAATGTAAGAAGCAGCCTTCCATTAAACCCAAGGCGAAGAAGTGTAGATTCCGAGTTGAACGATAGTAGATTACGGGTATGTCGTCTTCAATTTGGTAATCAAAGTAAGGAAGTTCAGTATTGTCATATAGTTTTCGCACTTCTTGATGAATATGACCTTCAATTCCGGCTAACAGATCAAGGCTGTTCGAATATCGCTCAATAAAACTTGGGTGTAAAACCTGAAAACGGCCGAATAGGTGATTTCCGAATGCCCTCAATAGATCATTTTCGGATTCATTGGTTATGGCAGCTAATGAGCTCACCAAAGAGGTCATTTCCAACATCGGATATGTTCCTACCGAAGTGTAGATGCCTTCCGATTTTAGACCAGCACTCTCGATTACTTGGTTTGTAACCGTAAAGCCATATTTAACCTCCATCATTTCGATGAATTCTGTGAAAATTACTCCTTTCATGATGCACGTTCTTTAAGCATTCGGTAGATGGTAGATTTTCCGATATCGAGTATCTTGGCTACCTTACGAACATCGTTATTGTTCTTCGTTAACAAGTCATCTATGATCTGTTCATTGATTTCTTTCAGTGTCATGTTTGTATTTACTAAGTTCTTCATCGGGGCAATAGGTTGAAAAACGATGTCTTCAGCATTGATCTCTCCATTTGAAGCCATTATAGTTGCAAGCTCTATAACAGACCTTAATTCACGTACATTTCCGGGGTAACTGTACCTCAAGATCTTATTTGCAGCTTCCTCCGTCAATTTTAATTTGTCCAATTTATTATATGCGCAAAATTCCCTAATGAAGCTGTTGGCTAAAAGAAGGGAATCCTTTCCTCTCTCTCGAAGAGGAGGGATGTGAATCGGCATTCCAATTAGTCTGTAATATAAATCCTCACGAAAATTTCCTTTCAGTACTTCTTCTTTCAAATCCTTATTTGTAGCGGTAATGATCCTGCAGTTGATCTTTACTGTTCCGTTACCACCAATCGGTGTTATTTCTCTTTCCTGAAGTACTCTTAGGAGTTTAACCTGAATGCTCGGAGAGATCTCACCGATCTCGTCTAGAAAGATCGTTCCGGATCCGGCTTCCTCGAATTTCCCTTTGCGATCCGCTATCGCTCCTGTAAAAGACCCTTTCTTATGACCAAAAAGCTCACTTTCCATAAGGCTTTCTGGAATAGCTGATAGATTCACTGCAACAAATGGCGACTTATTGTTTGTAGAATCCTCATGAATTGCTTTCGCTACAAGCTCTTTTCCGGTACCCGATTCGCCATAGATCGATATATTGATAATAGACTTTGATGCTTTTTCAATGAGGTCATGCACACGATCCATGGACTTGTCTGCTGATATGATCTTTCGCTTTGAAGAGTTACTCATGGATACGAGGGATTCTAGTTCGGTAATCCTTGATTTCATTTGAATCTGGCGCTGCACCTGCTGTATCATGCTGACCATTCGATTTTTAATATCCTCATCCTTTACCAGATAATCGAATGCTCCTTTCTTTATAAATTCAAGCGCGATTTGGATGTTTTCTTGTCCTGAGACAATGACCGCTTCCGTGTTTGGTGATTTCGACTGGATCTGCTTCAATAATTCATCACCTTTTATATCAGGAAGGTTAAAGTCTAGGGTTATAAGATCAGGATGCTCCTTTAAGCGAGGTATTAGTTCCTTTCCGGATGAGAATAACTCGACGTTCTCGATCTCTAATAAATTGAAGATGTGTTTGATATATTCCCCGTACCAACGATCATCTTCTACTACAAATACTTTCATGTCATTCATGACAACAAGATATATTATTCTGTGTATGCATAATAAAATATCTAAATGAAATGAACATTTGCATCCATTGTTCAAACGGATTAGCGCTTGTATTGAATATCCGTCGTTTTTGATTTCAATATGGGACTACTGATCCAAAAAGAGACTTCAAGTCCAAAATTGGGAATTAATAGCAAGGAGAGAATCTTTAAACACTTGATTTACAGCGGTATATTTTTTTTGGCTCTTATTTTGGCATGAGGGGTCAAACACAAAAACAATGATTATGAAAAGAACATCACTGATATTGCTCGCACTGTTTGGTAGCGGACAATTATTTGCACAACAACAAGACCTGCAAAAAGTGCAGAGCATAAAAAAGACTCCTCAAGAGTATGTTAACCAAGGGGGAGAGTTGAATGATCAGCTAATTGAGGCTGACCAGAAAATGGTTAAAGAGGTTCATCATGATTTTGTGATCTATCGAAATTCTGTAGATCATCAAAATGCTTCAGTTGAACAGGAGCTTAAAGACCTGATGCTTCAAGCTAATGGAGATCAAGAACTTTACGATCAATTGAAACAGGAGTGGATCAAGAAAAACAGAGAAGCATATCGCATGATGCATCCTGAAGGTGAAATGAAAACGATTCGCCAGTAACACTAAATCTAAAAGCTATGAAAACAACAATTACTTCTATCGTATCGTTCCTGTTTTTATCACTAATAGGCACGTATTCATATGGGCAATGCTCAAATAATAATTCCCCATATGGTAACATTTCTTCGCTTAACCCTGGGCAAACTTCTACTGTTTCTTGCATGTACGGGGGAGAGTATGCTACCGTTTCAGTACAAAATGGGTCGACTTATGTTTTCTCTACTTGCGGTGGTTCATGGGACTCGCAATTAACCCTTTACACTACCAGTGGGACTTATCTCGCATACAATGATGATGCCTGTGGTTTACAATCTCAGATCACATGGACAGCGACATTCACAGGTCAGGTTAGAGTTTTATTGGATAAATACTACTGTTCTTCGTACAGCTCGTGCATGGATCTGAATGTAACACGTCAAGGGAATCAAAATAATGGAAACCCATGTAATTCCGCTTTAGATTTAGCCTGCGGCGCATCTGAATCGTTTACACTTGCTTCTGGAAATGGTACGTGGAACCCTGGCGGACCTTACGGTACACCCGGAAATGAACAAGTATTTACCTTTGTAGCTCAGAATTCAGGTCCTCACCAGATATCTGTTGCACACAGCGGTTCAGGATGGATTGATCTGTTTATAAAAACAGGAAACTCCTGTAATCAGAGCGGTTGGGTTTATGTGGATGATATTTATTCGAGTGCCACCAACACGATTTCCCTGGTAGCAGGTCAAACGTATAAGTTTTTGATCGATGATGAAAACACTTCCGCAAGTTCGGGTACCATCAGTATCAGTTGCCCAACACCGGCTCCGGATCCTTGCAACACGATTCAAACTTTAACGTGTGATCAAAATGTCAGTTATGCTTTAAGTTCCGGTAATGGTGCCTGGGACCCAAGTAGCGGACCATACGGAACTCCTGGGATGGAGCAAGTATTTAGTTATACACCGCAAGTTTCTGGGAATTATGATATTACGGTACTTCACAATTCCGGAGGTTGGGTAGACCTTTTCTATTCATCTTCAGCTTGTGGTTCACAGGGATGGAATTTTATAGATGACATCTATTCTTCTGCAACAAATTCAGTTTATTTGGTAGGCGGTAGTACTTATTATTTCTTACTGGATGATGAGGATTCTTATGGCAGTACTGGATCTATTAACATAGCATGTCCATGTATCGGTAGTCAGGTAGATCTGGCAGTAGCGCTTTCAGGCCCGGTAACTCTTTACGAGAATACTTCAGGAGCTTGCGACGATTGTGGATTAAGGTCTTCGGAAGATATTACTTTTGAATTGAACATTCCTTGTGCAGGAACATATACATTTGAAACGTGTGATCTGGCAAGCTGGGATACATACCTTTATCTAACCAGCCAACCATGTTCCGGTATTCTCGCCTCAAATGATGACAATTGTAGCCTACGATCAAGTATCACCTACACATTTACTTCTGGTGGGGTATATTACTTGACGGTTGAAGGGTTTTCTTCTTCCTCAGGCGGAGCCTTCGGGTTGGATATTACAAGGTCTTGTGATCTATCTTTGTCTCTGAATTCAGATGTTAAAGGTTGTGGTTACAATGTATCTTGTAATGGAGGTAATGATGGTGAAATTTTAGCAACAACAGATGGTGGCTGTGGATCAATGAATTACGTTTGGTCAAATGGTGGTAATGCTGCTGTGAACTCAGGAATTGGAGCAGGAAATTACACGTTGACAGTATCGGATGATTGGGGATGCTCGGCTACCGAAACGATAACACTTACTGAGCCAGCACCGTTGACTGTCTCCACTTCAGCATCAGGAACTGTATATTATGGATACGGACCATCTAGTTGTGCCGATATTACTGCAAATGCAGGAGGAGGATGTGCGGGATACCAATACGATTGGTATGAAGCAGGGAATTTGATATACAGTGGCGCTTCTGCAAATGTTTGTCCTCAACAATCTACAGACTATGATGTTGTGGTTACAGACCAAAATGGATGTACAGCAACAGGATCAGTAAATGTATGTGTAGTTGATGTAACATGTTATGCGGGTAACAGTGGAAATCAAAAGGTTGAAATGTGTCATGTCCCACACGGAAATCCGGGTAATACACAGGACATATGTATCGATGCCTCAGC
>SBGS01000123.1 GCA_006226555.1 Bacteroidota bacterium | reverse complement strand
CCTGCAAATTGTGACTCGTCATCCAAGAATTTCAAGATTCCCGTGTAGATATAGATGTAACCTCCCGGTGTACAGAAAGCATTTAACGTGCTATCATCATGGATGATGCGCAAACGCCATCCAAAATCGTCTTTAAAATCGATCAAGCCTGTATTCAGGATCTTATCTCTCACCTTGTAAACGTACTGATAAGCTTCCGGGTATTGCATTGAGTCCAGGATCGGGAACTGTGCAGGATCGGATTCGATCTCAGCCGCTACCTGTGCCCCAAGAGCGATATCATCCTGTACACTGAAAATATTAAACCCTTTGCCCTTGTTTTTCTCATTCACTACCCCGCATGCGACAACAAACAAGGCGATCGAAGCCATAAACGCAAACTTTCTCATAATCAAATCTATTTGTATAAATAAACTATTCCAAACGTAACTAAAAATCCTACTAACCAACCAATGATCACTTCTAAAAGCGTGTGTTTGTGAAGATAAACTCTGGCTGACATCACCAAACCGGAAACGATGAACGAAAACGGTATGATCCAAAAGCTATACTGGATACAATGCATTGAATATGCAAGTATCATGCCCGTCATGATCCCCGTTCCTGCGGCATGAATGCTGATCTTTTTCCAGCGATTCAGTAAAAAGAAAATTGCCGTTACTATCGCGCCGGATAATGGAAATGCATAGACATAGGTAGGAAGTTGACCTGCAGGATCCTTGAATACAAAGAACAAGTACAAGAACAAACAATATAACAGCTGAATGATGATCGGAATACTGCGCTCTGATTTGTTATCGATCTCAATGTTGGAGATCATTTTGGTACGGTACATTACCAATAATGAAATGCCCGGTGCAAGAAATCCGAATATTGTAAAGAGATAGATCAACGCATATTTCGTCGGCAGCGCAAGGGTATAGAGACAATTGTAATTAAAGAAAAAATCCTGGTCAGAAGGCAGGAATAAAAGCAGCAATAAGGCGTATAGTGGGGTCAGCAATGGCAGGAACAACCACGATATAAACTTGGAGGTAAATTCCATTAGAGTTCCTTTCTTAGTCGCGCAACAGGAATGTTTAACTGTTCTCTGTACTTCGCCACAGTTCTTCGCGCAATGTTGTATCCTTTTTCCTTTAATAGCTGAGCTAATTTCTCATCCGTCAAAGGTTTTCTTTTATGTTCATTTTCGATCGCTTCCGAGAGGATCTTCTTCACTTCTCTCGTAGATACCTCTTCGCCACTATCTGTTGAAAGCGATTCAGAGAAGAAATACTTTAAAGGGAATATACCGTAGCCGGTTTGAACATACTTACTGTTGGCAACACGAGAGATCGTAGAAATATCCAAACCAACCTTTTCCGCGATATCTTTTAGGATCATCGGTTTCAGGTTCGTTTCATCTCCGGTCAAAAAGTACTCTCGCTGGTACTCCATGATTGCCGTCATGGTCAGCAACAAGGTATTCTGTCGTTGTTTGATGGCATCTATGAACCATTTCGCTCCGTCCAGTTTTTGCTTCACGAACGACAGCGCTTCCTTATCCTCACGCGTTGCTTTAGCGCCTTCCGCGTATTTGCGCAACATATTTTGATATTCCCGGCTGACCTTTAGCTCAGGTGCATTTCTGCCGTTCAGTGTAAGTTGAAGCTCTCCGTCGCTATCATTGATCATAAAGTCCGGTATGATCTGCTGGAAGTTGCGCGCTGCTTCCTTCATTGAACCTCCGGGTTTTGGATTCAGCTTCACGATCTCATCCACGGCTTCCTTCAGATCTTCATCATCGATCTCCAGCTTCTTTTTGATCTTTTCGTAGTGCTTCTTTGTAAACTCTTCGAAGAAATCTTCCAGAATTTTCTTAGCCGTAAATTTTACGATGTCTCCTCCCTGGTTACGCTCAATTTGAAGTAGAAGACACTCACGAAGATCACGTGCACCCACTCCGGCAGGATCAAGGCTTTGAACAATAGCCAACACCTCTTCTACCTGTTCTTCAGTGACACTTAGGTTAACTGAAAATGCAAGATCGTCAACGATCGCATCAACTTCTCTTTTTAAGTAACCGGCTTCATCCAGGTTACCAATAATCGTATCTGCTATCTGAAATTGTTCTTCGGTAAGATCCAAAAGGTGAAGCTGTTCGGTTAAACGCTCCTGAAAGCTCTGTTCTCCCGATAAAGGAATTACTTTCTCTTCCTCGTCTCTACCTTTATTGCTAACCTGCGTTTTGTAGTCAGGGGTATCATCATCAAAATAATCAGAGATATCAAAATCGTCATCTCTTTCATTATCTGAGTGATCATCGTAATCCTCTTCTCCGCCGAAATCATCCTCATTCGTTTCGCTTCCCTCCTCCAAGGCAGGATTTTCCTCTATTTCCTGCTTGATACGCTGATCAAGCTCCATCGTAGGCACCTGCAATAACTTCATCAACTGTATCTGTTGTGGAGACAGTCGCTGTTCTAGTTTTTGCGTTAAATGTTGTTTAAGTGCCATTCCGATGTGTATTCAGTTGAAATTTAAGGTTTTTAAACGGATTACAAAATCACATCCGATTAGAATTCCGCATTTTGAGGAGTTCTTGGGAATGGAATTACATCCCTGATGTTCGTCATACCCGTCACAAACATGATCATCCTTTCAAATCCCAGGCCAAAACCAGCATGAGGTACTGTCCCGAACTTTCTTGTCTCCAGGTACCACCAGATCTCTTCTTCGTGAATATCAAAGGCTTTACATTTCTCCTTCAAGACATCAAATCTCTCCTCTCTTTGTGAACCTCCAACGATCTCACCAATCCCAGGGAATAATACATCCATCGCAGCCACTGTCTTTCCATCGTCATTCTGACGCATATAGAACGCCTTGATCTCAGCAGGATAATCCGTCAGTATTACCGGACAGTTGAATTCCTTCTCTACCAGATATCTTTCGTGTTCACTTTGAAGGTCAATTCCCCATTTCACGTCAAACTTGAATTGTCCCTTTTTGTAAGGCTTGGATTGAAGCAACAAGTCAATCGCTTCCGTATAGGTCAATCGCTTAAAGTCATTTTTTGAAACAAATTCCAAACGTTCGATCAAGCTCATTTCATTTCGCTCATTCTGCGGTTTTGTTTTTTGTTCATTTGCTTCTCTTTCGTTCAGGAAAGCAAGATCATCCTTACAGTTCTCCAACACGTAATCAACGATATACTTTAAAAACGATTCCGTCAAATCCATGTTATCCTTTAGATCGTTGAAGGCAACTTCAGGTTCGATCATCCAGAATTCAGCCAAATGGCGTGAAGTATTTGAATTCTCCGCTCTAAAAGTTGGACCAAAAGTATATACCTGACCTAATGCCAGCGCTCCAAGCTCTGCTTCAAGCTGACCTGATACCGTAAGATTTACTGGTTTACCGAAGAAGTCCTCTTTGTAATTTACACTTCCATCCTCGTTCAATGGAGGATTTATTGGATCCAAGGTAGTCACACGGAACATTTCTCCTGCTCCCTCAGCATCTGAACCTGTAACGATCGGCGTATGTAAATAATAAAAGCCCCTATCGTTGAAGAATTTGTGAATAGCGTATGCTACGGCGTGTCTGATGCGGAAAACAGCTCCAAAAGTATTGGTTCTGAATCGCAGGTGTGCCTGTTCACGCAAAAACTCAAGGCTGTGGCGTTTTGGCTGCATCACAGTACGCTGCACCTCATCCGGATTTGCATCACCGAGTATTTCAATTCCTTCCACCTGGATCTCAACTGCCTGACCCGCTCCTTGTGACTCCACCAGTTCTCCTGTAACCGCAATCGCGGAACCCGTCGTAATTCTCTTCAAAAGGGCCTCGTCGAAGTTCTCAAAATCCACGACAGCCTGAATATTTTTAATCGTAGATCCATCATTTAATTGAATAAAGCGATTACTTCTAAACGCTCTAACCCAACCTTTTACAACTACTTTACTGCCAACTGATCCATCAGTTAGTACTTCAATCACCTTCGATCTTTTCATAATTCCCTAATGATAAGGTCCAAAAATAGAAAGTTTGGACTTAAGATGTGCTGTGTAGCACTAATTTTACTTGTTATTCCAGGCACTCATCGTCATGGCTAGGCCTATGGTAGAAAAACCTTTAATAAACTCTTTGGCTACTGCTATTCGCTCATCAAGTCCATTTTGTTCATCAGGCTTCCATTCCCCTAGTACGTAATCTGCCTGCTGACCCGGATAAAAATCATTTCCGACACCGAATCTGAGTCGCGCATAATTTCCAGTATTCAGTACTTGTTGTATGTCTTTCAATCCATTGTGACCACCATCTGAGCCCTTCCCTTTCATTCTTAACTTCCCGAAAGGCAGTGCGATGTCATCAGTTATCACAAGTACGTTTTCTAATGGGATCTTCTCGTTTTGCATCCAGTAATTCAATGCTTTTCCCGAAAGATTCATGTATGTAGTTGGTTTGATCAACACCAGCATTCGCCCCTTGTATTTCACTCGGGCAACATCAGCCAATTTATCAGGAGAAAATGAACCTTCCAATTCCTTTGCCAACGCTTCTACTACCTTGAAACCAATGTTGTGACGTGTATTTTCGTACTTGGATCCCGGATTCCCTAAACCTACTATCAGATATTTCATAATTCTCAGACAAAATCAATTCCACAAATATAGGCAGGTGTTTTATCATTCATATCCAATTCCATCTTGGTTCTGACCATAAGATGAACTTTGTTAACTCCAAGCATACGATTTAAAATTCCCCAGCTCATTTTCTTTCTGACCGTTTTATAGAGGCAATCCTCTTCATCCACCCACCAAATGATCAAATGACGATCGTACTTTTGAAGGATCGCATTAAAGAGCTCTTTGAGCAATTTAGGGTCATTGTTACGTACATATATTGCTTCAGGAACTATAAATGTATGTCGCTCAGGCTTTATCAGTCTGTTGATCAGCGGTATTTTAGGTATCCAAGCGAGTAATTTCTGCCCATACTTTCCTGGAAGCTGTTCGATCTTCCACTCTGCTGTTGTGATCTTCGCAAAACCCAAAAGCTGCTCCCCCTTAAACAATCCAAGGATGGGTCCTTTCTCAGTGAGCTCAGTATGAAAGTATTTATACTCCCCGTACTCTCTTTCAACAACGGAAGCAACATCTTTCCATGCGAGTTCCTTCAACTTATATGATGAGCGCGGTCTTAATCGAGAATATGTTTGCGTCGCGATACTTCGTTCCTTTGTGAAACCAAACTGTAAGGCCATATTAAGACTTCGATTGTTTCTTGGATCGATGTACGCGTAGAAGCGCTCCACTTCGGTTTCCATTTCACCATTCAAAACACCACTTAAGAATCTTTCAATGTCTGATTTGATCAGACTGTCTCTTTTGTTCTCCGTGTAGTTTTTACTTGCCGCGTGAAGAAAATTGTCGAATGCAAAATATCTGACATACCAATCCTTTGAGCGCTTACAAAACGTGATGTTTCCTAATACCCGCTCACTCCTTCTCAGGGAAAGAAAAAGTGGATTATCGATCTCCTTGATACGCTGATCTGTATTCAAGTGACGATAGATCGTGCCATCCGTACCTAGCTCAACACTTTTCAGCAGGTCCAGAATAGCTTCATCCGCTTCTTCTGTCAGTTGAAAATATCTCGGCAGTTCGATCAAATGCAGTTCTTTAAAATCTGTTCCACCTGTGGCCACTGAATGGTTCCATTCATTCCAAGTTCAGTCCAGCCTCTCTCCTGGAATTTATCCCGAACGTGATCCAATAGAATCGCAGTATCCACATTGTACTCACTCAATTTAGTATTTACACCAAGAAATTGGAAGAATTCTTCAGTTTTTTGAATCGCCCTTTTAGCAATTTCTTCTTTTTCTCCCTCCAACCCAAAGATCCGTTTTCCATATTGAGCCAGCTTGTTCAGCTTTAATTCAAACTGGACTTCATATAATCTAGGTGCAATAATCGCCAAGGTGCGCGCGTGATCAATATTATACAATGCCGTTAGCTCATGACCGATCATATGCGTAACCCAATCGGTAACAGCACCACAACGCAGATTTCCGTTCAAGGCATGAGAAGCACTTAGCATGAAGTTATATGCCAAACGATAATCATCCGGACGATCTACAACATCCTTCACATCGATGAGTGTAGCCAAAATCGCTTCTGCCTCACGCTCCTGCAGCAGGTTTCCATATTCTGTTGTAAGGTATTGCTCTAAAGTATGTACGAAGGCATCGATTATTCCATTTGCCAGCTGTCTTTTGGGCAAGGTACTCACCACTTTCGGATCACAGAACGAGAATCTAGGGAAAAACTGTGGGCCTCCCATTGTTCTCTTCTCATTTAATTCCTTGCGGCTCACTACGGCACCTGAATTCACCTCACTCCCTGTTGCGGGAATTGTCAATACTGTACCAAACGGCACGGCTGATTCAAATACAGCTCCTTCAACTCTGCTTAATACATCCCAAGGTTCTCCCTTATACGGTATCGCACCTGAAATAAATTTTACACCGTCAATTACTGACCCTCCACCAACTGCCAGGATGAAATCTATCTTCTCTTTACGTCCAAGCTCAACCGCTTTCATAAGGGTCGTGTATTGTGGATTCGGTTCAATTCCACCAAATTCGACAACCTTATAGCCCTGAAGGACTTTCATGATCTCGTCGAACAATCCAAATTGTTTTACACTTCCTCCTCCATAGGCTACAAGAATATTTTGCGCCTTGTTTTCGTCAAGCAGCTCCGGTAAACGGTTCAATTGTTCCGAACCGAACACGACACGCGTTGGGTTCCAATATTCAAAGTTCATCATATACCAAAAATAAAAAACCCTCGACGAATTGCCGAGGGTTGTATCAACTTAAAATACGATCAGATATTACTCTTATCCCTAACTGCGTAGGCAATAGTAAGTGCATCGATCTCTTGTAATTCTTTTCGAATATCGAAGATAATTCCGGTAGGGGCATCTCTATCCGCCTTCACACACGTAATTACAGATTCGATCGGTTTTGTCATTGAAGGTGGTTTAGAGTTAAACTTATCCTTCTTCCACTGACGAATGTAGTTCGTGCTGTAAAGATCTCCCGGATCTGGCTGAGCCACATTATCCAGGAACAATGCATATCCAAAATTAAACTCCGCAGCTCTAGCAGCGTTTCTCGGCTTTCCTAAATATAGGAAGTCAATTTCCGAACGTTGCTTATACGGGGTCATGTCCGTTGCTCTGATCCCTTCCGGTGGAGTAACCGAAACTGAAGGATCAGCGTCTTTCGTTGTAGTTGCCACCATGAAGAAGAACAGGAGCATGAAGACGATGTCTGGAAGTGACGAGGTATTGATCCCCGGCGCATTCTTTTTACCTTCTTTTTTAAACTTTGACATAATAACCTCCTATTTTTTTGGTGTCACTTCAATGAAACGATCAGGGTACAAGATCTTTAAAAGATCAAGTTTATCCTTGTCTTCTCGTGCCTGTGCCTGCTTAGTCTTATCTCCTTCGTTTGCATCATAGCGTTTCTTAATAACGCCATAAGACTCACCGAAGATCTCTAAAGAGGCCTTGTCACGAAGCGTGAAGATCGCTTCTTCCAATTCTGACTGGATCTTTGCAAAAAGTTCATATGCTGTTGCTTTTTGAACCTCGATACGAACGTGTGCCTGGAACTGAATCTCAGGTAGCTCGTTTCGACCATAAAGCTTAAGCGCCTTCTTTTTGTTCTCCCATTCCTGTACTTGCTTCCACTTGAAATCAATGATGTCAGCACTTGCATTCGGAGTGTTTTCCATTGCTTCCGCATCTTTTGTAGTGGAAGCGATCTGAGCTTCTATCTCAGCCATGGAAATTCTTGAATACATCGGAAAGTTGTTTGTCACGTCATTTTGTTTTTCGTTGGTAGTATACCACTCAATAACGCGCTCCGAAATATCATCCGGATTTGACATCAACTCTCCACGAACCATCAACTGATTCTTACTGTTAGCCAGGATAGCGCAAATGTTACGCTTCTCGACATCAACAGGTGGTGTTTTAACCAAAACCTTCTTCGGAATACTGCGCACGTAGGCCGTATCCTTATCCATGGTTGTGGTTACAAGGAAGAAGATCAAAAGCAGGAAGGCGATATCCGCCATTGAACCGGCATTGATCTCAGGTATATCTCTGTTTGCCATAGAATTATTTTCTTAGTCGGCCCATAAATGGTCCGAGGATCCATACCAAAATACCAACTGCAATACCAAGTAGTACTGTATAAAGACCAGCTGTCGTTGATCTAATAGTACTTGCTGAAACTTGAACAGATTCAGCTAGTCGCAGACTTTCATTAGTATCGGATGTTCCAGCCATGTAGAAGATCAGATATACTAGAAGAGCAGCGATCAAACCGATGATCGATTTCACAGTCTTTTTTGTATTCGTGATCAAACCTACAACGAAGAAAAGAAGGATCAAACCTATACCCAGGAAGAAGATAAATCCTGTGTAAGATGTTGCAAATGCCATTTTAGCTCCTTCTCTAAATTCCTCACGTTCTGCCTCAAGAGCGTCCATATTTGGACCGAAGAGAACCATAAAGAACGCCAGAACTCCAATCGCAACCAATACTACTTTGAGTATGGTCATGAAAAAATTGAGTTTCTTGCTATCCATAATAATCAATTATTTATTGAAAGGTCGCTTAAATTACGCCTTAACAGATTTGTATTTCAACATCATATCTACCAAAGAAATAGAAGCATCTTCCATTTCATTTACAAGGCTATCCACCTTAGAAACGATGTAATTGTAGAAAATTTGAAGTACGATAGCCGCGATCAAACCGAATACCGTTGTCAAAAGTGATACTTTAATACCACCTGCAACCGTAGTTGGAGAAACCTGACCATCTGATACGATCTTGTCGAACGCGAAGATCATCCCGATTACCGTTCCCAAGAATCCAAGCATTGGAGCTAGTGCGATGAAAAGTGATAACCAAGAAAGTCCTTTCTCTAAAAGACCCATTTGTACACCACCATATGAAACAACTGATTTCTCAACCATTTCAATTCCTTCGTCAGCACGATCCAAACCTTGATAGAAGATAGATGCGATTGGACCACGTGTGTTACGGCAAACATCTTTTGCTGCATCAACACCACCGTTTTTCAACGCAGTTTCGATCTGATCAAGGAATTTCTTTGTATTGATTGTTGACAAGTTCAAGTAAACAACACGCTCGATAGACATTGCTAGACCAATGATCAAACAGATCAATGGAAGCGCCATCCAGAATGGGTCACCTTCGATGAATTTTTGTTTTAACGTTTGAACGAAATCAAGCTCTGCTGGCTCTGCAGCTTCATCAGCTGTTTCTGTCGTTCCTTCTGTTGCAGCCTCAGCAGCTACATCATTTGCAGCTGTCTCATCATTTGCTGCATCCATTTGTTCAACATTTGCTGCTTCTCCTTCTGTCTCTTGTGCATAAAAGTTAGAAGAGAAACCAAAAGCAACCATTGCTACAATTGCGAAAGTGCTAATTACTTTTTTCATGTTCTGAAAGATTAGTTTAATCGTATTTTAAGTTTAAATCAAGCCAAAAATATAAATTTATTTCACACCACGGGGGTTAAGTTTACGTGAATCTTTTCATATACCTCGATACGTTGAATAGATGGGGCAATTAGTATGCTGATTGGCAGTATTCCCAAAATTAGTTTAAAACCAACCTTTCTTAGGAAATGTTCTCTTTCATGTGAGAAAGGACTGCCTTGGGATTATCACGCCGTCGACTCGCATCAAGCGTGATGGTCTCCCTTCGGTCGGCACGAACCCACGGGTTCTCATCCACTATCTCTTTGCCTTGTCAGACTTCGTCTGTCTGCGGAGAGAGAGA
>SBGS01000282.1 GCA_006226555.1 Bacteroidota bacterium | reverse complement strand
ATAAAGAACGTGTCTCCTGGAGCGATGGTATTATTTCCTGCGGGGCCATATAGGTTTAATATTGCTGTGATGGAAGGAACAGGAGTACTCGTGGATAATCCATCGTTTACTGCATTTCCAACAGTTGAGCAATAGACGTCATTTGTCGTGGTGTTGTCATTAATATAGTAGTTCGTTGCACGGCTGTCATTTATCGTAAATAAGAAAGCCACAAGTAACACCCATATTTTTGGGTTGAAACTTGTTGCGATCACATTTGAAAATAAGTTCTGACGTCTCATAGTGAAGCAAATCTAAAATGCTTCCATAAGGTAATCAAAAAAAGTTGGCAATCGGTTGAAATGTGTAGTGTATGACAGCGTTTTGGGGTAAACGGTTATGTTATCGAGATGACCGGTTGAGGTTTAATAATTGAAATATCAAAGCTCCTGGATACCGATACGGGTTCTTGAATAAAATGAAGTTTCAATTTATATGCCTGAGACTTTCCTAATACACCTTCGACATAGATCGGATTGATCAAAAATGATTTGTGCACACGCAAGAAGGACAGATTACTTTTTTGAACCAGATTTTCTATCTGCTTTAATGATGTCCTATCCATTGATTTTTTAAGCTCATTGTTGTGGTCAAGAAAGTAGGTAATAACATAGTTATCATTTGCTTCGAAACAAATGATCTTATTTCCCGGCAAGCTAAGCACTAGTTTACCACTCTCGTTAGCAAGCTCAAATAGATTGGAAGATCCTACATCTGTTTGATCCTGGACGATCTGTTTCAAATTGTCGGTTCTTACGTGTGAAAGGACATACATAAGTACCCGTAATGCTACCTTAGGAAGTGGCATGATCAAAAAAGCGATCAGATACAATATTACATGGTCGAATTCATTACCAAATGCAAGAAGACCAGCTCCGGTTAGAAAGAAGCTGATAAAATCGACGGCGATCAATTTAGAAAGAGACGAGTTTCGCAAAATCCATCCAAGAATGAAAGAAAGCAAAGTAATAGATACGGCTACCGGGAAGAAGGCCCACCAAGGCACCTGAACGAACAGTAACTCGAAGGGAGAAATGATGACCATTCCAATAAGCGCGACTATAAAAGTCAGGCCTAAATCGAAAACGCTATTTTTTTCTTTGTTGATCATTTCCTGAACAGTTGTTTGTACAAATAGAAAATAGAAAACCCAACGATTCCGAAGGTCAGAACAAGAAATATAATGATGTTTCTGGTCAGGCGATTGATCTGAGAAATGGACTCAGCATTTCTTTTAGCCATATCTCTTTCTTCAGCGAGTAATTTGATCTCAAGCTCCTGTCGATTTAACTCATTTTGATAAGTGAGATCGTTCAGCTGATTTTTGATTGCAGCGCTATTCTGTTTCTGCAAGACTGCTAAATAAGCATCATAAGTAGCGACTAATTCCGGGTAATTTTTCAAATACTTGAGTGCTCTGATCTTTTGGTCCAGAATAGTTTGGTGATGAATATAGATCTCATATTTGTCCGCTACAGATAGGGCCTGGTTGAAATATTGCAGTGCGGCATTGTAGTCTGATTTTTTTGTCAGAAGTTTCCCTTTGTTTAAAAGGGCCAAAATGCGGACATCCGCGGACAAATTTGATAGCTGAGCAGTAACCTTTTCAATGGTTATCTCGGCATCCGTAATACGACCTAATTTCAGATAAATCTCCGCGATACCTATTAGGGCATAAGCGATACCATCCCCGTTTTGAAGCGATTCTTCAATCTGAAGGGAGTTGTTGTAATTACTTAATGCAAGGTCCGTACTGTCTTGTTCCTTATAGATCTCAGCAAGATTATAGTAACGTATCGACTTTTGTTCGGGCACATTTAGGCTGTCCTCAATATTTAAACTTTCCTTAAAATAGGATTTTGCCCTTTCGTAATTACCCTGTAATTGATAGACTGACCCAACATTGTTGAGACATACCGATGTGCGCGGCATGTCCTTCAGATTTCGTGCAGTTTCATATGCGAGCAAATAGTGTTCAAGGGCAGTTACATACATTCCTTTGTCTTTGTACAGAATTCCTAGAAGTGTATGCGCATTGATCTTATATTTCGTGTCCTGCTTTCGGGCCTCCTCTAAAAACTCATTGGCATAAAGTAAAGCAGTACTGTCATTTTTTGAATAAGCGCTATAAGCCTGATCTTCCAGTTTATCCAGATTTTTCTGTGCACTTGAAAGGACAGACAACGCAATGAACGAAATGACTAATAATCCACGACTCACGGCGTTAAAATAGTGAATTCAAGGATAGAATAAAAGATGGTTAAAGGAATATGAGTTTAGAGGGCCCCGATTCAGTAATTGAGTTTAATATGAGATGAAAGTCTTGACGCGTCGAACTTAATGCCATTCAGGATCTGCTTCCTCCGAGCTTGTTTGATCATATGTAGAATAATTGCCCAGGAACCTAAGGTGAGAACTGCAACAATCATATAATACGTTCCGCGCTCTACGCGCTGGATAGAATAGTTGAGTTCTATCTGCGAGATCTTAGATTTAATTTCTTCCGGAAGATTACTTGCATTCACGCTTTCCTGAAATCGCTGAAACTCTATGATCAGATTGACCAACTCATCATCTGTAACCTGTCCATCCCTCAGATGCCGCTCACATTCCTGTGAAACGAAATCCAAATACCTGATGCTGGTTTCAATGTTCATGGCTTATTTTTACTTCTCGGAACTATATGTTATCAAGGCTATACCAATTTAGATCCGAACACCCAGGAAGCACAGGTCGTCAACTTGTTCGAGATTTCGTTTCCAGTTCGTAAATTCTTGTTTAAGATGTTCACCCTGTTGTTCGATCTCTTTTTCCTGAATGCTCAATAGAGTTTGCTTCAAACGACCTGTACGGTACTTTTTGCCTTGGTCTCCACCAAACTGATCTGCAAACCCATCAGAGAACAAGTAAATGTGATCACCTTTGCGCAGTTCGAGATAGTGATTTTTGAAAGGCAGAAGCTCATCCATATCACCGACAGGAATTCGATCACCCTTTATCTCGTATAAATGGAAATTTTCGTGAGCCAGATGTTCAATAGGACCGGAAGTTTGTAATTCCTCAGATCCTTTTCTAATAACCCACAGAGGATTGAAAGCTCCTGCCCATTCAGCCTTATATGTTGATGTATTCATTTTGATAAGACTAATGTCCATTCCATCACGAGAACCATCAAGAATGGTTTTTCGCGAAAGTGACTCGATCAGGCGTTCACGCAACAGTTCAAGGATCTTGGCAGGTGAAAGATCTTCATATAGCCCTACAATATCATTGAGGTATGTTGTACCCAGCATGGTTAAAAGCGCGCCAGGAACCCCATGACCTGTACAGTCTGCTACGCAGAGGTAAAACCAGTCGTCTTTTTCATAGTACCAGTAGAAATCTCCGCTTACGATGTCTTTAGCCTGATATAATACAAAGAAACGCGATATGTTTTGTTGATGTTGATCTCTGGTTAGCACTGCATTCTGTATGCGCTCTGCGTATCGAATACTATCCACCAGCTCGTTTTTTTGTTCCTCAATTTTATCGTAGGCAGCTTTTAACTGTGTCGTTTTTAAGCGTTCGATCTCCGTATCACGACTGATCTCCATGTCGATGGAATGGTAATCTTTATGGTACCGCAGAGAAGCCTCAAATTGACCGAGCTCTTCATAGATCTTGGACAAATAATAAAGCGCCTTTTTTTCACCTTCTTTTGCTCCGATTTTTCGTGAAACATCTAAAGCTCTCTCTGCTTGAGAAATTGCCTGGTCATAAAGCTCCTGCTCGATCAGAAGCTCGGTTATAGCAACATATGAGTCGGTAATTAATACATTATATGAAACGGATTCACTTAGGTCTAAGCCCTGTTTATAGTGGGTGAGTGCATTTTGGTAGTCCCGCTGCATCTGCTTTATGCGTCCCATGTTATGGTAGGCCCAGGCTATTCCTTGTGGCGAAGCATTTGGATCACTCAATACAGCCTCAAAACATGCCATTGCATTATCGTACTTTCCCATCTCAAGATAGGTCTCACCGATATTACCTTCTGATGAGGCTACCCCTTCCAAATCACCAATTTGGGATCGTAATTCCTTACAACGAAGGTTAACCTCAAGTCGCTTAATATTGTCTCCCTGAAACATATAAACTGCACCAATGTTGTTCAGAATATCTGCTTCACCCTGTATGTCTCCGAGTCGTTGATATATTGAAAGACCTCTCAACGAATGGCTCAGAGAAAGTGAATAATCCGAGAAACGCCAAAAACAATAACCCAAAACACGACAACAATCAGCGATACCTTTTTGGTAACCCTTGAATTCACAATATTCAAGTAAGCTCATGGCTTTTGTGTAGGCTGACTGTATATCTGACAAACGCAAACTCCAGGTCTTCTGAATCGCATTATCTAGTTGTTCGTTGGTCATTGTAGTAGTGGTATTTGAGAACTGTCACATTAAAGCTCACTTACAAAACGTCGAAATACTTCTTTGTGATGATCCAGGTCCATGTTTGCAGAAAGTGCTACACGAACGATATAGTCTTTATCTCCTTCTTTTGTGGTGCCCTGTGTAGAAGTAGCGGGGATTGTCCAGTAACAGCCTTTTAACTGTCCATAACTCACACAGTATTTACTTTCTGAAGGAATCTCATGGATCATCATGTTAATCAGCTTGAGGTTTAACGCTCGTTTGTATGCTTCTCTTTCTTCTTCTGTTTCACCTTTTGTCGGTAGATCAAGGGAGAAAACTGAGGGAGTAAATCCTTGTGCTGCTAATTCTTCGGAAACGAAATTGATCTTGGCAGTGGGTAGTGTGTGTTCAATGAAGTTGACAAAGTCACGGGTATTCTTGTAAGCACCTGAAATGCGGTCTAGCATCGAAGGAAGCTGTTGTGCTAAATATGCCATTTGAAGAGCGGTTGCCTCATTGTCGCAAAGTCTTAAGTGGAAGGAGATCCTCTCCATCAGATGCGCTGCCTTTTCATTTGCAACACAATATCCCGCAGTACACAATCCACCACTTGGAAACTTAGATCCGCTCACGTAGGCAATTGTCTGTATAGATGACAAAATATCGCTGTCGCCCAGGAAGTGAACATTCGGACAAAACGTTTGATCTAAAATAAATACAGGGGCAATTGCTTCTTTTCCAGCTGAGGTATGACGAGTCTTTCCTAATGCTTTTTGCAATTCATCCATATCTGGTACTTCAACACGTGGATTTGTTGGTATTTCCGCTATGATGTACGGAACAGCATCTTCCTGCGCAATTTTCTCCAGCACTGAATCTATGCTTTGTACCATGTTGTGGTCGCCATCGACCGGAAGGTCCATGACTTCAACTAATTCGTTACAAGCGGCAACTCGTCGCGCCTGATCATTTGTTCCTCCGTAACAATTCGGCGGCACGATGATCTTGATGTTTTTACCAGGATGTTGATCCAATGCCTCGTGGATCAATCCCATAACGATCGCGTATTGCATGGATAATCCACTTGAACCAATAACTGCATCGGTCGGCGAGGTGGTAATTGTTCGAATGGATGAAACCACAGCTGCTTTATTTTCATTGTAGGATGAAAGCGTGGGCTCTTGATCTGCTACTCCTATTAATTTATTCAGAGCTATTCTGGTGTTGTCCGGTGTCATGGCGATCGTTTCGCGTCGCCTTACATGCTGAATTTCAGAGATGTATTTGCGATTTTCCTCTCCGTTTATCAGGATAATACTCCCCAGGTCCTTGTGCGTGTTAATGTGAAAATCTGCATTCGAGAGATGAGAGAATTCACAAACATTTTGCTCTTCCGAGATGTAAACGATCGAACCGTCGAAGGAACCAATTTCTGAAGAAGAAGCGACTTGTTTCGATTCAAAGGCATAACCATAAACGCCTTGAACCACTGCTAGATCGAAGTGCTCCGGAAGCGAGTTGCGATAGGCGATCAAGGTCTTTTTTCGCTCGAAATAATTCTTGCGTAAAACAGCAAGTATTGGTGTTACTCTGGATGAAAAGCTGATCACACAATCGGATGGAACGTTATGCATCTTTGCAACAGTCCATTCCAAAACACACGACAACGGGTGTCCTAAACGGATGTAATCAAATGCCGTTGGAAGTTCAGCAAGCGAATTCTCTGAAAAATCGTTGGATTCAAAAAGTTGCTCGAACTGATCTAAGAACTCTGTCTTTGCGAGCGATTCGTTGTAAATGTCCAGGCGATGGGTGGTAAGTTTTACCCAGTCCTTCGGCATATTCGCTGTCACTCCTGCAATAAAATTGCTCACTTTTTGATCGATCATAGCATCACTTTTTAGAGCTTAAAAATAGCCAGAATTTGATTAATTGCCGGACGAGAAATGGAAAGGAGGGGAGATTAGGAAAGGGCTGCCAGGAAGATAGATCATTAGATATTGATCAAAGTCATTTTTTAAAGACTTGAAAACTTGTTATTTGCACCCATGAAATGGATCATGTTTAGTGTAGCAGCTATAATCTTATATTCCTGTGGAAGCGGTAGGATCGTGCTCGGACCAAAGCAAAAAATCAGCGAAAACCAGGAAATAACCAAGGAAGAATACGTTCCAGAATCTTATTCGGCATCAGTAGAAGAGGAGATTACGGCAGTTATAGACGAGGCATCATTTGAACGGGAACTAAACAGTACACAAGAAATAAGGCCTTCACGGTTGATCTCAAAAATCCCAATTCATCCAGCGCTTCAGTTAAGAACGCAGAATAGAGCCGCAATTCCTCCTCAAACCCCAGATTGGCATGATGATGAAGCTTATGATCGGTTCAATAGAAGTATATTACTTATGGCTTTGGGCCCTATAACATTGGGAATAACGTATATTATTGGTCTGGTATTCTTTTTTATTGGCATCGGTCACCTTAAAAAGGCGAAAAAAGTAAGTGATGAAACCCGAAAGAAGTTCCGGATAGCATTACTGATTGCCATATTTTTGCCCCTGTTTATCATCATTATTCTCGCTCTGTCAAGTCCTAATTCGGTTGGGAATATTGGCTTGAGTTTTTAGGTTCTCAACAATGCCCTCGATTGAAATCCGAATTGAACGAAAAGATGTAGATGAAATTAAATTGGGAACGATCTATTTAACCAAAAGATCACAAAAGATATACTCTCTATTACAATATGGATAGCTATACTTTTACAACAGCTTATTCTATTCGGGATTAAGAGATTAAACCAAAAAACCAATGCATCTATTGCTTGTCTTCTTGATAAAGACGTGTTAATTAAAATTGACTTTGTTTGCGGAATTACCTGAAACAATTGCAAAAAAATAATACCCAATTCCAACCATTTGTCTTTTTTTTTCATCATACTATTTGAAAAGGCAATTAATATGTTGATAAGAATAGTATTCTTTTGCGCGTCACTTTTTTTTCTGTTTTCATGTAATAAATGGAAGCAACCAACTGATACGAGGTTCTATTGCGATATAAATAGAGCTGCAACTTTAGATGATCAGTTAACTTTTACCGGTGGACAAATCATATTATCAAGCTTCGTGTTTGAAGGAGAACGGAAGAAGGGTGATGATGTGTTCTTTGAGCAGCAATTTAATAACGGTTTGGTGGTTCCATTTGATTTGAATAATACTGTTCAAGAACTAAATTTTGATATCCCCCAGGGAGTGTATGTTCGCATAGAACTGGTTATTTCAACGACTGCAGATAATGAATCAATTACGGTCTATGGCAATTATCAATATACGAGTGGTGACTACGTTCCTTTTGTATTTGTTTTCACAGATTCGGAGGAGTTTGAAGTTGAAGCGGAGAATGAAGATGGTGGGGACATATTATTAGATAAAGATCAATTGAGCAGAGCAAAAATCATTATTGATCCTTCGTATTGGTTCTCACCTGTTCCGAAATCTTTCTTTGAAGGAGCCACACTAACCAATATCAATGGCATAAATACTATACTCATAGACAAGAATTCTAATGAGGATATTTATGATATTGTTCTTGATCGTTTAAAAGATAATACAAAAGCAATTTTTAACTTCTGATGAAAGAGAAATTGCCTCATCAATATTCTGACAATGTTTTGATCGAAGGGTCTCTCAAACAAGATCGGCATCTCCAGGAAATGTTGTATCGTAAGTACGCCGATGCGATGTATACGTTAGCATGTAACTATAGTGAGAATGACGATGAGGCTGCAGACATACTTCAGGAAAGTTTTATCAAGGTCTTTCGAAAATTGAAAGATCATGATAAGGAAAAATCTTTGGGAGGATGGATTAGAAGAATTGTTATTAACACGGCAATTGAACATTTTAGAAGAAAGAAACGATATCAAGAAGTGATTGATACGTATTGTTCGGAAAGTGCTGATCAAATGGACATTTTGGAAGGATTAAAAGACACAGAGATAGTGAGTTACGTGAACAAGCTTCCGGCAAAGGCCCAAATGGTATTAAAACTTTTCACTTTGGAAGGATACGGTCACCAAGAGATTGCAGATGCCTTAAAAATTTCTGTTGGAACCTCAAAATCTCAATTAAACCGAGCAAAAATGCTGCTCAAAGATATGATCAAAACGAGAAATGAATAACGATAGAGATCATATAGATAAACGCATCTTGGAGAGCTTTAAAGAACAAAAAAGGAAAGCTCCAGAGCACTTATGGGAAGAGGTTGCTGCTGCTAATCAACTATCAGGAGACGAGGGTAGAATTCGTGAAAGTTTCAATGGAGTAAATACCCAAAAAGCTCCTGTAAGCTCGTGGACAAATATCAAGAGACAACTAATAATAGATGATGTTTGGACTAATATTCTTACTTATCAGAAGAAAAGAAAAAAACGCTTGATAGTATGGTGGTGGACAGGGTCGGTTGCTTCTGTTATTGTTTTTGCTTTGATATCAGGCTTTTTGGTAAATAAAGAAGTCGAACAAAAAAACAGTAATCTGCCAGAAAATAGAGTTGAATTATATTTAAAAAGACTTAACCATTACTCAAAAAAATCAAACGAATACGTTGAACCTACTGACAAAATACCTGGTTTTTCACGGCAGTACGTAAGTGGTGCCTTCACAACTTTATCAGAAACTAATATTGATAATTCCATAAACGAAAACAAAAAGGCAAACATTAATGCCTTTTCATACGAAAATGCGCAATTAAAGAATGAAAGTCGATCTGTGATCAGTATTTCTGAAACGAATAAACATGTGACAGTTAAGAATCATTTCTCGAAGGGAGAAATAAACACATTGGAAACAAAAGCTTTCGAAGAAACGACAAAGGAGTTGCTTCAAAGAGAATTTCAAGAGAAAGTTGAATTTAGGCGCTTGGAGTTAGGCGCTCATTTTGCCGTTGGTAATACTTGGATTTTAAATAATGACGTGAAAAGAGGATTTAACAGTAATTCGCTAATAAAAGACAGGTTTTCAATTGGTCATAGTTTAGGTGCAGAGATTATCTATAAGTTTAATCATAGGCTTGCATTATATGCTTCTTACGATTTTCATTCAATCGTTCGTCAGAATTATGATTTTTATCAATCGGGATCACTATACAATAGAAGGATTAAACTATCTCAGCAAAAAGTGCTTTCCGGCATGAAGTTTTGTTTTGATGACAAGGTATTAAATAAGCGCAACTTTGTTCTGAGAACAGGGGTGTTTTTGGCTCACTCAATTGATGAAGAAGTTACCACAAATTCAGAGAATAAACTTACAGGATTTGAACAAATTGACTTCGGTATAACGATCGGTTTTGGGACAGAGAAGAAACTGGGGTTGTTAATTGCAGAATATGGTATACGATCAGATATTGGCTGTTATAATCTTGCCAGTGACACACCTGAACTTCCTAAAAAGTTTGACTAATCAAACTCTCTGAGTCACATTGTGTCATTATGCAGC
>SBGS01000293.1 GCA_006226555.1 Bacteroidota bacterium | reverse complement strand
ATTGCAACCTTGTATTTGTCTTCACGATCTTTTGCTGCCGCTAAATTTTCCAATTCTGCATCAATTTTCTTGATCTGCTCAACCGGATAACTTTGCTTTGAATCTATTTCAAGGGCCTCTTGGTATTTTCGTTTAGCCTCTTCGAATTTGCTCGATGAAAACAATTGATCAGCTAACTTAACCGTCTCCTCGTATTTTTTGGTCTTATCGAGTTCCGCTAATTTATCTTCGATCGCTTTCAGTTTATCCTTTGGATATTGCTGGGTCGCATCAAGTTTCGATGCTTCTTGAAATTTCGTTTTTGCAGTAGAATAATCACCAGAATTAAATGCATTATCTCCTGCCGCTATGAGGTCGTTGTAGGCTTTTGTTTTGGCTTCCTTATCCTTTAACAGAGCGAGTTGATCTTGAGCTGATTTCAATTTCTGCTCAACCACTGCTTCCTTCTTGATTGCTAAAGCCGACTGAAACTTATTTATTGCACCTTCAAAATCCTGGGAGGTCATGGATGCATCGCCATCCGCAACAAGCTTATTGAATTCCTCGTCTTTAGCCTTGGAGTCGGCTGCTTCTTTCAATAATCGCTCTACATCTGCCAATTTGCTTATCGCTTCGGCATTTGTTGCTTCCAATGCCAAAACTCCTTCGAAGCTGGCTTTTGCCTTTTCCAGTTCTTTTGCCGTTAGTGATTTATTTCCCTCAGCCAAAAGTCGTTTGATCTCCTCTTGTTTCTTTTGCTCAGCATCCATCTTTGCGAGTTGTTCATCGCACAACTTTATGCGTTCTTTAGGATAGGTAGCAGCAGACTCATAGGTTAGAGCTTCTTGGTATTTTGCCTTAGCACCAGCAAAATCCTCGCTATTGAACATGGCATCAGCAGCAGCGACGGCCTCTTCATACTTTTGTTTTTTCTGAGCCAGCTCCTCTGCCGCTTTCATTTTCTCCTCTATCTCCTTCAGTTTCTGCTTCGGGTATTCTTCTGAAGGTTTAAGGTTAGTTGCTTCCGTATACTTGTCTTTTGCTGCCCTTAAACTGTTTTGTTTGAGGAACATATCTCCTTTTTCGATCGCTACTTTATATGCAGCCTCATTTTCAGCTTCTTTCTTTTGTTGCTCTATCTTCGCTTCAAGAAGTGTTATTTGATCCTTAGGGTATTGCTCATTTTTCTTTGTAAGGGCGTCCTTGTATTTAGAAACTGCGCCCGCAAGATCACCACTATTTCTTAAGTTATCTGCAGCTTTGATCAAGTTATTGTATTCCGCATTTGACTGCTCTTCGATCAATGCAGCCTGCTTTTGAGCCTGGATCAAACCTTCCAGGTCGTTTATACGGTTTGCCGGATACGCCTCTTTTGGTTTGTATCCAAGTGCTTCTTCGTATTTTGCTACGGCTTCTTCGTATTTCTTCTGATCAGACAACGCATCGGCAGCCTGTATGGCCTTATTATAGTTCGCCTCATTCTGCGCGGCTTCTTGCTCTGACTTAAGCAAAAGATCGTTGATCTTTTTACGTGTTTTATCACTTGCCACCCGGTCGTAATCCAGAATTGCTTTTTTGTTATCCCAGGAAAAGCTAGCTACGGGCTCGTTATCCAGAAACGAAAAATCTAAATTGGGTCTATTTGTAAAAATATCTATATCTAAAGGAGGGAAAGGGATCTCATTTCCTGCGGGCAAATCCTCTTCATTCACTCCTGAAACATCGAACATGATCTTCTTTGAAACAAATCCAGGTTTGGAATATACGATCTCGTATGCCCCCATCGGTCCTGATGCGTTCAACACATATTTCCCTGATGAAGACGAAGTCGCAGAAGAAACAACTGTTCCATTGCGCTTAAAGGTAACTGTTACGCCCCCTTCACTTCCACCTGTATCCTGGTTCGTTATCTTTCCTTTGATAGAAAAATTGAGGTCCTGGGCCCCAACGGAAAGACCTATCAAAAGAATGAAAAACAGAGTCAAATACTTCATACCCTAGCTTTTAAACGATACTCTGTACAACCAGTTACAGATTTGGTTTAATTTTAGCCTAATAATCTTACAAAGATGTTAAAATAGTTCGAGTTCTTAAAGTACAAAATACATGCTAAACCATCAACAATTAAGTTATTGGGAAAGGAAAACCTTTTTAAAAGACATTGATTATATCGTAATTGGTGCCGGTATTGTCGGTTTTAGCTGCGCATACCACCTAAAAGAGAAATTCCCATCTGCAAAAGTGGTTGTTCTGGAAAGAGGGTATTTACCTACCGGAGCTTCTTCAAAAAACGCCGGTTTTGCATGTTTTGGAAGTCCCACCGAACTATGGGATGATCTGAGTCACATTTCAGAAGATGAAGTATGGTCAACGGTTGAAAAAAGATATAAAGGCCTCGAGTACCTCAGAAAACTTATTGGTGACAACAATCTGCGTTTCGAACAAAATGGGTCATGGGATCTAATTACAGATCAGAACAGTTTAACCTATCAGGAAACACTAGCGCTTTTACCTAAATTAAATAGATCACTCAAGGAAATAACAGGAATTGATACTACCTATTCAGAAGATCGTGAAGTTTCAAGTCGATTTGGATTTAAAAATATACCAACATCATTCTACAATAAGCTGGAGGCACAGATAGACACTTCATATTTGAACAAACATTTTTATTTGAAGGCGCTTCAGTCAGGTGTGGAAGTTTTATTTGACCATGAGGTACTAGAAATTTCTGAAAAGAACGGTAAGCGAGTTGTCTCTTCCAATCATGGCGAAATAAATTGTCGTGGCGTATTTATTACGACCAATGGTCTGGCAAAGTCACTTACCAAGGATATCGATGTTAAACCTGCCAGAGCACAGGTACTGATAACAAAACCAATTGAGGGTCTTAAAATCAAAGGAACATTCCATTATGATATGGGATATTATTATTTCCGCAATATTGATAATCGCATTCTGCTTGGAGGTGGTCGAAATCTTGATTTTGAAGGTGAAACAACGGACCAGTTTGCTTTAACTGAGCCAATTTTGAATAAGCTCAATGAATTACTCACTACGACCATCCTTCCTTCACAACATGTTGAAATTGAGCATCAATGGGCTGGAATTATGGGCGTTGGTCAAAATAAACGTCCGATTATCAAGGAACTACAACCAGGAGTGATCTGTGGTGTAAGAATGGGCGGAATGGGTGTTGCCATAGGTTCACTGGTTGGTAAGGAAATGGTGGAATTGATGTAGTACCTTTCTTTCCACATTAATGTTAATTTTGGACAAAAGAATCAGAAAATGAAAAAAACAGCACTATACGATGTACACGTTGCACTTGGAGCGAAAATGGTTCCCTTTGCAGGATACGAAATGCCTGTTCAATACACAGGTGTTAATGTTGAGCACGAATGTGTTCGCGAGGGAGTTGGAGTATTTGACGTGTCACACATGGGTGAATTCCTGATCTCAGGACCTGGTGCCCTTCCATTAATTCAAAAGGTAACTTCTAACGATGCTTCAACCCTAACAATTGGTCGTGCACAATACAGTTGTATGCCGAATGGTAAAGGTGGAATTGTTGACGATCTTATTGTATACAAGATCAAGGATGAGCAATACCTGCTAGTAGTGAACGCTTCTAACATGGAAAAGGACTGGAACTGGATCAGCTCTCATAATTCTTTTGGAGCAGAAATGCGCGATCTTTCCGACGAGTATTCATTACTTGCTATCCAAGGACCGAAAGCCGTAGAGGCTATGCAGTCACTTACTTCTATCAACCTTTCAGAGATCAAGTACTATCACTTTGAAGTGGCTGATTTCGCAGGTATAGAACATGTTATCATTTCTGCTACCGGTTACACCGGATCAGGCGGATTCGAAATCTATTGCAAAAACTCCGAAGTAAAACAGGTATGGGACAAAGTTTTCGAAGCCGGAGCCGACTTTGGAATTCAACCAATAGGTCTTGCTGCGCGCGATACACTGCGCCTAGAAATGGGATTCTGTCTATACGGTAATGATATCGATGACACCACTTCTCCGCTTGAAGCAGGTCTTGGGTGGATCACAAAACTGAATAAAGAAGACTTTATTGATAAAGACTTCTTAAGCAAGCAAAAAGAGGCAGGAGTATCTCGTAAACTTGTTGCTTTTGAAATGGTAGACAGAGGAATTCCTCGTCACGATTACAGGATACTCAGCGAGTCAGGTGATGTGATCGGAAAGGTAACTTCAGGAACGATGTCACCTTCGATGAAAGTCTCAATCGGACTGGGTTATGTTGAAACGGCATATTCTAGCGTTGATAGCGAGATCTTCGTAGAGATACGAGAGAAGCCTGTAAAAGCTAAGGTTGTTAAATTACCTTTCTACAAGAAATAACAGCTTAAATAATAGAGAATAAAACGGGTTCCTAGAGCCCGTTTTTTTATGCCTTTACTTTTTCATTTTTAGGCACGAAGAAAAGGAACAGCAATCCTAAAATAAAGAACACCGCTATAGATATCACTGATGTTCTTAATGAACCAGTCATCATTTCAAAGAAACCAAAGGCAAATGTTCCAAGAACGATCCCTATTTTTTCTGTTGCATCGTAGAAAGAGAAATAACTCGCGTGATCTTCCGTCTCAGGAAGAAATTTTGAATACGTTGACCTCGACAAAGCCTGAACTCCACCCATAACCAATCCAACTGTTGCAGCAAGAATATAGAATTCATTTGGCGTAGTCACCACGTAAGCGGCAAAGCATATCCCTATCCAGATCGAGACTGAAATCCCCAATGTTTTAATGTTTCCTAAATAGCCTGAAATCCTTGACATCAAAAATGCTCCACCTGCACCGAGGATCTGGATCAAAAGAATTGCAATGATCAGTCCGGTATCACCTCCAGCATCTCCCCAGTCCACTTCCTTCTTAGCAAACAATACAGCCAAGAGCATTACTGTCTGAACTCCTGTATTGTAGAAGAAGAATGAGATCAGGAATCGTTTTAACCTCTTTAATTGTCTAAACTCTGCAAAAACCTTTTTTAATTCAACGAACCCCTTGAAAAGTACTCCTTTTTCCTTTTTTCTGTCGTAAACATTGGTAGGCAGTACAGCATAAGTAACCTGACTAAATCCAAGCCACCAAAGCCCAACAAAAATGAAGCACCAGTACACAGGATAATCCAAAACCTGGATCCAAACAAGGCATAGGATCAAAAGGATCATACTTCCAAAATATCCCATTGAAAAGCCACGAGCCGATATTTTATCATGGTCTTCCGGCTCTGCTATCTCAGGCAGGAAGGCGTTGTAGAAAACCAAACTATTCCAGAAACCAATACTTGCAAGAAAAATAGATAACATCCCCAATTCGAGCTGTTGCGGGTTAAACCAGTAAAGCGAAATGCAAGATAATGCTCCAATGTAATTGAAGACCTGCATGAATCTCTTCTTACTTCCTGTAAAATCGGCAACACCGGATAACATCGGCGATAAGAACGATACGACCAGAAATGAAGCTGCCAATACGTATGACATTAGAACAGAATTCGACAATTCCATTCCAAAGAAATCAACTGTTACGCTCTGCACATCAAAGCCCGCTGGAATTTGAGCAAACTGTTCGGGAGTAATCCCCAATGAATCCAGGGCATATTCTTTTTCCGTTACCCTGGAAAGATCGTAATCATAGGGTACTGTAGAAAGATGTTCAAGTTGTTCATCAGTTATTCCTACTTTATCGATGATGTACTGACGTCTGGTAATGTTATCATAAAAAATAGGAAAGATCGCAGATGAGATAACCAGGTTATACACCGAATTTGCCCAGTCGTAAAAAACCCAGCCTCTGATCAGCTTTTTATCACCCTTTTTAATCATTCCTTTCCGTCAAGATAATCCTGAAGATACAAGAAAGGTTCGTTTAATTTGCCTTCAAGGGTAGTTTCACTTCCCTTATCTATCATTCCATGAACATCCATGCGCAGTAAAGCAGGAAATACTTCTTTGATCAATTCGTTTCCAAAATCAGCTGAAGCATCTTTAGGCAATTCACATGGTAAATTATCCACAGCCATGACTGCCACTACTCCATCCTTCATGAAATCAGATTCCTGACCTGTAGCAGGATCGTACCCATAGATCGGATCTGAGATCTTACTAGGACGAACGGTGCAAGCAATCGGTCCATCAATATCACAAGAAATATCAGCTACTACGGTGATACGATTATCAGCTCTTTGCAGATCTGATTGTTTAAGAATAAAATCGGCCTTATTGTTCCAATAATGGCAAGGTACATACAAGTCCGTTTTATTGATGTATTTAGCAAAAGAAGATCGATAAAGATCCGGAGAACTATAGAACTCGGACTTATCGAACTCACCTCCGTTTTTACGCTCAAAGTAATCTTCAACTTCCAGATGTGTATACACCGGTTCGTCGAATTCTCCTTTCAAATATTCTTCCGGAGATACTTCCTTAATTGGTAACTGATCGATTATCTCAACCGCCCCGTGTCCTACCCTACCAAAACCTGTCAGTAAGATGCGTGTGTGCTTCGGTAAAATAACCTTATGCAATTCCGCCTCCATTTCCTTTCGATCCGCACACATGTTAGCAGGTTTTAACTCGTATAAACCGTGCTTCAGTCCAAATGTTCTGAATCCGTTATAACATCCCACTATTCCCGCATATCGTCCAAAACCGATTACACGTTTGCCATGTTTATCTTTCAGGACTTCGTAGTCGATCAATTGAATTTTCTTTTCAATGATAGCCTGAAGTAATTTACGGTTATACGGCTGCTTTTTTATGGTATGAGAGAAGAACATGAATTTTTTTCCAGGAATAAGATCCTCTATGTTCACCTCTTTCACTCCAAGGATAATATCACAATCTGAAAGATCTTCCACAACCTTGATCCCAAGGGCAGTATATTCCTCATCCTTGAAAGCTCTAATCGGACTTGTCTGAACCTGAATTTCCACCTCTGGATATAAATCCTGCACCTTCACACATTGTTGGGGTGTCAAAGGAACTCGCATATCCGGTGGAACTTTTCCTTCTCTAATTATTCCAATTCTAACTTTATCACTCATGCTGATATTGTATCTTTTAGTAAGTAGTGGTCAATAAATTCTCGAACGCATCCTTCTCCTCCTTTTTTAGTTAGGATAAGATCTGCGACCTCTTTGACGCGTGAAACAGCATCTGCAGGTACTGCCGTAAATCCAACCGTGCGCATCACTTCGAGGTCATTCACATCATCTCCGATGATAGCTACCTCTTCTGTTGTGATCCCCAATTCTTCCATGATCTTATTCAAGCGCTCTATCTTTGGCGTTCTGTCAACAGTCACATACGGGATGCTAAGGATCTTAGCTCTGGCATGCACTGCTCCTCCTTCAAAACCACTTGATATGATCGCTACTGGGAAACCGCTTTTTGTTAAATGGATAATAGCATGTCCATCTTTAGCGTAAAACTTCTTCGACTGGCGTCCATCTGCATCAAAATACATTCCCCCATCTGTCATTACGCCGTCAACATCCAGGACAAGCAGCTTAATTTTATCAAGTTTTTTTCTCAGCTCAGGACCTGATACAGCATGTTTGAAAAGTAAAGAATATAAATCTACTTCGTATTCTTCTGCTATCGCTTCAAGGTCATACAAAGTCAATTCACTCACCTCATCCACCTCCATATCAGATAGAAAATCGCGGAAAGAAATTCCATTCTTTTCACACAATCCTTTGATATTTTGCTCTAAAAAAATCGTCATATCATAGAATATCCTACAGCGGAAGCCACAGGTTTTAATTCATTCAATAATTTGGCAAATGTCTCGTGATCCAGCTGTTGAGAAGCATCCGATTTCGCTACACTAGGATCCGGATGGGTTTCGATCAACAAACCATCAATTCCCATAGCAACACATGCTTTTGCCAGTGAAGGAACACCATACGCATAACCCATAGCATGACTAGGATCAAGAACGATCGGTAGATTTACGTGCTCTTGCAACCAAGCAACACCGCATAGATCCAGAGTAAAACGTGTATTTGTTTCAAATGTGCGCAATCCTCTCTCACAAAGAATCACATTTTCGTTACCTCCAGAAAGCACAAATTCAGCTGCTTGAGCAAACTCTTTCAGCGTCGTTCCAAATCCGCGCTTGATCAAAACAGGTTTATTTGTTTTTGCACAAGCACGCAGGATTCCCTGATCATACATCGCTTTAGCTCCGATCTGAATTACGTCTGAGTGCTCTATTATTTCATCTATATGCGTGGCATCTCTTGCTTCCGTAATGATATTCAAACCAAATTCTTCACGCATTTTCTTCAAGAGCATTAGGCCTTCATAACCTAAGCCTTGAAACGAGTATGGTGAAGTTCTTGGTTTATAACACCCTCCTCTGAGGGTCGTTAGACCTAAAGATTTTATGAACTCTGCTGAGTTTCGGATCTGTCCTTCTGATTCTACAGAACATGGACCACCTATCAGTATAGTTTGATTGGTCTGACCTCCGATCGAAACATCACCAATACGTACTTCCCTCTTCTCTTTGATGTACTTCTTCGAGGCTAATTGAATATCATTATCGAAAACCCATGATTCCTCAACATAAGTCTGGAATCCTGCAGGAATTTCTTTAACAGATGTTTCAGTAACTAAGACACTTCTGTCGTCCTTTTTAAAGTGCAATGCCTTTAACGGACCTGACCATTCTTCAATTACTGACTGACTTACTCCCTCCTTAAGGTGTATGATCATAACTCTCCCTTTATAAGATTGACAAAAGTAACAATTCCTGATGCAATTCCGTTGTTTTTTAACACTGGTAGATAGGTAATCGGAAAACTACTTCGTTTGATGAGGCGCAACATTTCCAATACTGTTGCATCTTCACTGATGTACGTTGGATTTGTGTTGATCAATTCCTCAACCTTCATTTCTTCAATGTGTTCTATGTTTTTCAATAATCCTTTTCGAATATCCGCATTCGAGATCAATCCGGTTAACTTACCTCGATCATCCAAAACAAGCGTAAATCCAAGCTTTCCGTTTTCTATCGATTCCAAAACTGATCTTAAGCTCAATTCACTATTTCTGATGTATGGCGCCTCGGTTAGCGGGACCATGAAATCTTTTATCTGAAAATGTGATTCGATCTCTCTTTTTGTAAGATTCATAAGCGCATTACCTACACTTGAGGCATTGAATAAATATGAACCTGACACCGCACTGGTTACGCCCATATTCCTCAAAATGAAACTTACCTCACCGTTTACTCCTCCATCTACGTGAATGGATTTTGTCGGATATCGTTTTCTGAATTCTCTGATCTTTGAAAAATTGTACGTATCGAATTTCCCTCCACTTTGCCCGGGAATAGTGGCCATTATCAAGATAAAGTCGAAATCACGGTATTCGTCAAAAACTGTAACCGATGTTGGTGTAGTTACTGCAATTCCTTTTTTACCCGTGATCGATTGAGGAAGGACAATTGGGTTCTTTAACTGCTCGTATTGGAAAGTCACATACTCTACAGGAACCTTCTCCAATAGTTCGTAGTATTTTTCGGGCTCTTCGGTTATGATATGAAGATCAACAGGAAGATCACACAACTCTCGGATCTTTAAGATATCATCGAACACTCCGAGGTCATCGTTACAATCTACGTGTAATAAATCAACTTGATGTTCAACAAGATCTGCAATTGTTTCTTCTAAAGAACGGGACTTATCACTGTAAATGGATGCTGAGATCTTCATTATGAATTAATATCGTAAAGTGTTTCAAATTTATTGTTGCTGATTTGGACAGCAACTGGTGCCCCTTTGAATACCTTTTCAGAAAGCTCCTTTTGGAGCTCAGTCAATAATCTTCTTTCCGAGAAAGTCATTTCAACTTTGGGATCCACTGCGATCAATTTCACGATCCATAGTCCTTCTTCCCTGAACAAACC
>SBGS01000068.1 GCA_006226555.1 Bacteroidota bacterium | reverse complement strand
TGCATTAGGAACAGTATTGGCCAATGATGAAGTAGTTAACGGTGTTTCTGAACGCGGAGGGCATCCTGTGGAGCAGAAGCTCATGCGCCAATGGTCTATGCGAATTAAGGCTTATGCAGAGCGATTACTCACCGGACTGGATAAAGTAGATTGGACTGATTCCATCAAAGATCAGCAAAGGAACTGGATCGGTCGTTCTCAAGGGGCTTCGGTGCATTTTAAGGTGGATGGTTTCGAGGGTAAGACAATTGAAGTCTTTACAACCAGACCTGACACAATCTATGGTGTTTCCTTCATGGTGTTGGCACCGGAACATCCGTATGTGGATGAGATCACAACGAACGAATACCGAGTTGCTGTTGAGCAATACAAAAAGGAAGCGTCATTGAAGTCTGAGAGAGATCGTCAGGCGGATGTAAAAAATATTTCGGGTCAGTTTACCGGGGCATATGCGATCCATCCATTCTCAGGTGAGAAAGTGCCGGTTTGGATTGGAGATTACGTACTTGCGTCTTATGGAACAGGTGCGGTAATGGCGGTACCGTGTGGGGATCAACGTGACTGGGATTTTGCAAAGCATTTCAATATTGAGATCAGGAATATTTTCAAGGATATTGATATCTCTGAAGCTGCATATGCGGAGAAGGATGCTGTGATTACAGGTTCAGATTTTCTGAATGATTTACCTGCAAAGGAAGCCATAAAGCGTGCGATAGAGGAGATAGAGAAACGAGGAATTGGTAAGGGTAAAGTTCAGTATCGTTTGAGAGATGCAGTGTTCTCTCGTCAACGTTATTGGGGTGAGCCATTCCCTGTTTATTACAAAGGGGAGACTCCTTATCTGGTGGATGATGCGCATTTGCCAATTACCTTACCGGAAATTGATAAATACCTCCCGACTGAAGATGGGGAACCGCCTTTGGCACGTGCCGATAAAGCTTCGTGGAATTATTCTCAGGGTGACCGCATGGAATACAACACGATGCCGGGTTGGGCAGGTAGTTCATGGTATTTCCTGCGTTATATGGACCCGCACAATGAGAACGAATTTGTAGCCAAGGATAAAGTAGAATACTGGCAAAATGTCGATTTGTACATTGGAGGATCAGAACATGCAACAGGACATTTGTTGTATGCACGCTTTTGGACTAAGTTTTTATTCGATATGGGGTACATTCCATTCGATGAGCCTTTCCAGAAGATGATCAATCAAGGGATGATCTTGGGAAGATCGAGCTTCGTATTTCGTTTGAAATTCAGTTATAAGGGTGAGGAAAAGTTCATCTTTGTTTCTAAGAACAGAATGGATAATAAGTCCTTTGCATCTGAGTTATCTAAATTGTATCCAGATTCAAGTTTAGAATACGTATTAGATTTCACTCCTATCCACGCTGATATTTCCTTGGTGGATAATGATGTGTTGGATATCGAGGCTTTCAAAAAATGGCGCCCTGATTTTGCAGATGCTGAGTTCATTTTGGAAGACAACGGAACCTATGTCTGTGGCCATGAAGTAGAGAAAATGTCTAAGTCTAAGTATAATGTGCAAACTCCCGATGAGCTCGTAGAGAAGTTTGGAGCGGACACCTTGCGCATGTACGAAATGTTCCTTGGTCCATTAGAACAGAGTAAACCCTGGGATACGAAAGGGATAAATGGAGTGCATAATTTCTTAAGAAAATTCTGGCGTTTGTTCCACGATAAGGATGGTAACGTTTCTCTTTCCAACGAAGCACCAACAAAGGATAACTTAAAGACGCTCCACAAGACCATCAAGAAAGTGGAGGATGATCTGGATCGTTTTTCGTTTAATACAGGAGTTTCGAACTTTATGATCTGTGTGAATGAATTGACGGACCAAAAATGTAACAACAGAGAGATACTGGAGCAGTTGACGATCTTACTTTCACCTTATGCACCTCACATTGCAGAGGAGTTATGGGTGAAGCTTGGACATCAGCCAGGAACTATTTTACAAGCTTCTTTCCCAACATTCAATGCTGAGTATCTTGTTGAAGCAGCACATGCATATCCTGTTTCATTTAATGGTAAAATGCGATTCAAATTGGAGCTACCAACATCTTTCAGTAAGGAGGAAGTAGAGAAAGCAGTACTTGCCGATGCACAGTCTCAAAAATGGTTAGAAGGCGGGCAGCCAAAGAAAGTAATTGTTGTCCCAGGAAAGATCGTAAACGTAGTGTTATAAAGCAATTGATCGCAGCGCGATTTGTATTACGTATAGCTTTTTGATAACTTGTAGTTTGGCATGTATATTGCAACTAGTGTTATCAGTTAAAACTATGCGTATGAAAAGAGTAGTTTATTCGTTAGCAATTGGAATCGCATTCCTTGGGCTTACCAGCTCTTCAGAAGTCACTTATCCATATGTGAAAAACTCGGCATTTCAGATAGGAGAAATGCTTAAATATCGTGTTACGTATGGATTTATGGATGCCGGTGAAACAGTATTGGAAGTGAAGCCTACCTCTAAAAAGGGTGATAATCGTTCGCTGTATCATGTGGTGGGTACGGGTAAAACGCTGGGTGGCTTTAATGCTATTTACAGGGTTCACGATGTATATGAGAGCTTTATTGATCAGAAATCCATTATGCCATGGTACTTTGTGCGCAACGTAGATGAAGGTGGTTATAAGATAAATCAGAAATATACTTTCAAGCACAACTATCAAAAAGTGAATAACGGATCAAAGGATTTCAAAGTTCCGATGGGTATTCAGGATATGATCTCTTCTTTCTACAAGGCAAGAACGTTGGATTTTACAAATGCCAAGAAAGGACAGGTATACTCGTTCAAGTGTTTCATGGATGATGAGATTTATGAGCTTAAGATCAAGTACAAAGGTGACGAAGAGATCAAGATCAGAAAGGGAAAATTCAAAGTGCACAAATTTGTTCCAGTTGTTCAAACCGGTCGCTATTTTGAAAGTGAGGAAGACGTGCAGTTCTGGGTTACTGCAGATAAGAATAAGATTCCTGTTCTGGTTAAAGCGAAGATCCCGGTGGGCGTTGTTAAAATGCACCTGATCGGATGGAGCGGATTAAAGAATGATTTATCCAGTAAGATATAAAACGAAAGGGGCCTGAGCCCCTTTTTTTATGTTGTAGAATTAGTCGTTTAGCTTTAATACAGCCAGGAACGCTTCCTGAGGAATTTCCACCTTTCCTACTTGGCGCATTCGCTTTTTACCTGCTTTCTGTTTCTCAAGGAGTTTACGTTTACGCGTGATATCTCCTCCGTAACACTTAGCCGTTACATCTTTACGCAATGCTTTGATCGTTTCACGTGCGATCACCTTTGCACCTATGGCAGCCTGAATAGGAATTTCAAACTGTTGACGTGGGATCAATTCCTTCAGTTTGACACAGATCTTTTTCCCGAGGTCATAGGCGTTACTGCGGTGGACAAGAGCAGAGAGTGCGTCGACTTGTTCCCCATTCAGTAAAAGGTCCATTTTGATCAGATCTGATTCTTTGTATCCGATAGGATGATAATCGAAAGAAGCATATCCTTTTGATACGGTTTTCAAACGGTCATAGAAATCAAAGACGATCTCTCCCAAAGGCATCTCAAAGGTGATCTCAACACGATCTTGTGTTAAGTACACTTGATTTTTAAGCTCACCTCGCTTTTCTATACACAGTGTCATGATCTGTCCAACATAGTCAGACTTCGTAATGATCTGTGCTTTGATGTATGGTTCTTCAATACGATCCATTGCTGCCGGATCAGGCAGCTCCGAAGGGTTGTTCACAATTAAGGATTGCTCCGGGTTTTTCTTCATAAACGCATGGTAAGAAACGTTCGGAACGGTTGTGATCACCGTCATATTGAACTCTCTTTCTAAACGTTCCTGAATGATCTCCATGTGTAACATCCCAAGGAATCCACAACGGAAACCAAAACCTAGTGCAGCAGATGATTCAGGTTCGAATACCAATGATGAATCGTTCAGCTGTAGTTTTTCCATTGAATATCTGAGCTCCTCGTAATCTTCTGTGTCTACAGGGTAAATACCTGCAAAGACCATAGGTTTTACGTCCTCAAATCCTTTAATGGCCGTTTGACATGGATTCTCGGAAGAAGTGATCGTATCTCCGACTTTAACTTCTGAAGCTTTTTTAATTCCCGAGATTACATATCCAACATCACCAGCTTTTACTTCATTTTTCGGAGAAAGGTCCATTTTTAGAATACCGATCTCATCCGCAAAATATTCTCTTCCCGTATTAAAGAACTTGATCTTTTGTCCCTTTTTGATCACACCGTTTTTCACTCGGTAATAAGCAATAATACCTCTGAATGGGTTGAACACGGAGTCAAAGATCATGGCCTGAAGAGGAGCATTAACATCCCCTTTTGGAGCAGGGATCTTATTGATAACTGCCTCAAGTATTTTATCTACACCCAAGCCAGTTTTACCGGATGCAGGAATGATATCTTCGTAATCGCAGCCGATGAGGTCAACGATCTGATCTGAAACCTCCTCCGGCATTGCTCCCGGAAGATCCATCTTATTCAGGATCGGAATGATCTCAAGATTATGTTCCAATGCAAGATATAAGTTGGAGATGGTTTGCGCTTCAATTCCCTGGGAAGCATCAACGATCAATAAGGCACCTTCGCAGGCTGCAATTGAACGAGAGACTTCGTATGAGAAATCCACGTGTCCCGGAGTGTCAATGAGGTTCAAAACATAATCCTTTCCCTCATGGGTATAATTCATTTGTATTGCGTGGCTCTTGATCGTAATTCCACGCTCCCTTTCAAGGTCCATATCATCCAACGCCTGATTTTGCATTTCACGGTCTGAAATAGTCCCTGTTGTTTGCAATAAGCGATCAGCCAAAGTACTCTTACCATGGTCAATGTGTGCGATGATACAAAAGTTGCGAATGTGCTCCATATATTTAGCAAAAAGACCCTATTTACAGGGGTCACAAAAGTAAATCAAATAAATGAGATTTCTAAAAAGCTGATATAAAACATGAAAGGGAAAGACTGGCGTCTCTCCCTTTCAGTACCTAACCTAAACTACTACTACTTATGAAAACTAACTACTTTCTGAAAAGTACAATTTCAAATAGTGTGCCAAAAAAATGACTAATTATTTCAAATTGTCCTTCATGTTAGTAACACAAATTTCGCTGAAATATTTGATTTAACAAGGGATTTAACAATTTTTAAAGATGAAGAATGCCTCAAAAAATGCTATGCAAACATAATTAAACATTGGGTTATCAGGGGATTAGGGTCATTCACTTTTATGGAAAAAAATATTTCTGAATTGTATCTTTACCACGATGGAAAATTCCAAATATTCTCTTCCTGAGGATTTTCTTAAAAGAATTGCATCTCAGATCGAAGATATCGACAGTTTTGTTGATAGTCTCAACGGTGTATCTCCCACTTTTATTCGGGTCAATCGACATAAGTTGAATCTTTCAGATGCTCATCTCGAAGGAACGAGTTTAGAATGGAACGATGATGGTATTTTACTATCGGATCGTCCAAGATTTAATCAGGATCCTTTGTACCACGCCGGACTTTATTATCCCATGGAAGGAAGTTCTATGTTTTTAAAGCATGCACTTTCTTCTATATCCTTGGATGAAAATGCCTTGATCCTTGACCTATGCGCTGCGCCGGGAGGAAAAACACTGATCCTGAAGGATTATTTTCCTCATAATGTTCTCGTTTCAAATGAGATCGATGGTAAACGTGTCCATGTGCTGAAGGAAAACGCGGTACGTTGGGGAACTGATGAGCATTTGGTAATTAATTCGGATGCAGAACGACTTCAAAGATCTGATCTATTGTTTGACCTAATTCTTGTGGATGCTCCTTGTTCCGGAGAGGGACTTTTTCGAAAGGATGAGAAGAGCAGGGAAGAGTGGACATTGGATCGTGCGGCAGGATGTGCTGTTCGACAAATGGATATTTTGGATCATACACTTGATCTGTTGTCTTCGGGAGGATATTTGATCTACTCAACTTGTACATATAACCCCGATGAAAATATCAATCAGATCAAACGCTTAATAAATGATGGCTATTACGAATCTATTGAGATCGATATTCCGGATGATTGGGGAATTGATCGGATAGAAAGTGAAGGAGCTATAGGTTATCAATTCTGGCCACATCATATCCAGGGAGAAGGGTTTTTTATTTCCATTATACGGAACAAAGAGGACAAGGAGAAACCGGAATTACCCCGAACAAAGAGATTGAACTCAGCAAAAATTAATTCACTTCAGGGAGTTGACCTTAACGATAAGACAGTCGTAGATCAGAACGGACAATTATTTGCTTTTACTGAACGTGAGTGGACTATATATAATGCACTTCTCAATTCAGGTAAGGTAGTGAAGAAGGGTTTGTATCTGGGTGAATTTAAAGGAAAGGATTTTATTCCTTCTCATGACCTTGCTTGTCACCCGGCGATTGACACTTTTACGCCGACACTTGAGCTTGATCTGGAACAGGCATTATTTTATTTAAAGGGAAATGCCCTTCCAGTGCAGGCAGAAAAGGGTGTGATCAAATTGACTTTCCAAGGTATTTCAATTGGTTTCGGTAAATCGAATGGACAGCGAATAAATAATTTGATTCCGAAGCATTTGAGGATCCATTAAAAGGCGAAAGGGAAAGACTGGCGTCTCTCCCTTTCAAAACCTAACCTAAACTACTACTACTTATGAAAACTAACTTCTAATAGTATTACGTTTAAGTCCTCAAAAAATTACACCTCAAGATCCTTTTTAACATAATTTTTGAGAAATGACTTCTATTTGAACGCTTTTACGGCGTGTAATTGTCCGCTTCAACAATACGCGTTGCGATATAATTCAGAAGGTCCGACAACGAATTATCGAAATCTGTTGGACTCGTGAGAGAAGTATAACCACTTGTTTCACCTTCTGTTCCTGTAACGTACGGCTGTATCATGTTGTGATAATTCGTTATTCGCGTATTCAAATTGGATGTTGTGAATACAGAAGTAATGAATTGATCGATATAGTTATCATATTGAACCTTGTATACAGGATCATCATATATATACTCGATCATAGGCCAAGTAACGTCACCCGTAGAGCTTATAGGAGTTGATGCTAAACTACTAAAGTCGAATTCAAGTGGACTCATTGACCCCATTGGTCCGCCTCCTCCACCAGGTCCATCCGAAAATGCCTCGTTATTGTCCCACGGTATCCATGTAAATTGTCCGGAGTTATTTGAGTTGTATAAATAATAATTGTGCGTCATTCTTCCGTAGGTATCCCAATTCTTCATAGTGGTATTCGCTGCTAGGTATTTCAGGTAGCGATCCATATCAATATATTTCTCCAAATTACTTCTCCAAGCTGCCGGATCAGATGTTCTCAGATCAGAGATAAGCGCATTTATCAGGTTTTGGACGTCGGTAAATCCTGCGCCATCATTCGTTTTGTTAGGAAAGTATGTTGTACTCAACAATGTTGGGTCGTTGAGACGTGCCCCATCACTGTCAGGCTTATAGCAATTACCGGTAGTATTACCGAATTGTGTACTGAGCATTGGCTTGTCAAATACAACTTCTACCATAGTGTATAATCCGTAATAAATAGGACCACTTCCGTAATCGATAAAGATTCGATAAAATGCAGTATGTGCTGCCGGAACTCCGAACTCTCTGAAGATATCTGCCGCTACTTTTTCATGGAGCAGGGAATTGTCTTTGTAATTGCTTGAAAGCGAAAGTTGAGTAAATCCGTAGAATGTTTGTCCGTTAATGTTGGGGTTTTCGTTTTCAAAATGATTCATTTCTATCCTGAACGGTAGCTTATTACTTCCATTCTGGTAGGCTGAACTCAAACTTGAATTTCCCTTATAACGCAGACCCACGTCATACCACTGTTTTCCTTTATAGAACATTTGAACAGGTATATACATTGGACTTTCTTCCGAAAATTGACCTGGAGGTTGTCCCGGACCACCCCCAGATGATCCTACAATTGATTGCAAGTCAGCCTGCATAGCTGCCCAGTATTCAGGTTCAATTACGAAATCCAGGCGATGTACTTCATCATCATTAAAGACTTCATCGTAGTTTGGTGTTGCGCCATAACCGTGTGTTTCTGCTGTCCAATCGTCTAGACCTGCACCACCTTGAATAATATCTTCTTTCTTACACGAGATCAGAACAAGTGCGATGGTCAGCGTTCCGAATATTTTTATTGAAGCTCCTTTCATAGGTTAAATTTTAATTGAAGTCCGGCGATATAATAGATTGCCGGAGTATTGTAAAACAATGGATAGGATTTTAACTCTCTTTCGATACGATAGAAAGCGCCAAGTTTGATCGTCTTATTAAAGGCATATGAAGTACCGACGGTTAGTCTGAATTTTTCAAAACCGTTTGCCACCTGAGTGGGTTCTGTTACCTCAGGAATATATTGTATACGATAAGCCTGATGTGTGTAGAATAGCTCTCCCGAAATGTATGGATCGAGCTTCCAGTTTTTAATGTTGTAGGAAATTTTAGCACGAAGCCTGTATTTTATTGCAGGAAAATCGCCGTCATCTTTTGATAATCCAAATTGTTGCTGGTGCTGAAACCGAAATCTATAGGCGAACTCGAATCGACTTAATTTGTGACTGTAATTCAGATCAGAATACAATCTACCCATACTGATGTAGCCATCTTTACGGTTATCTCGAGTGAAGCGGAATCCACCTGTCAATGATAGGTTTTTATAGAATTCATACGATGCTTCGAACTCGGAAAAATAGTTATTGATCTTAGTTGAATTGTCTTTGAATCTGAATTCCTGAGTGAATTGAAGGTCGAGTTTTTTATCCAGAAAAGACTTTTGTACACTGACTCCATTCCAGGTTTCAAAATCACGAACTATGGAAGAATCCTGCGCGTGTAATGAAAGAAATGAGAATGTCAATGCAATAATTAACAGGGAGAATTTCATAGGCAAATGTTTCCGTTACATATTGGTTAACGAAATGTTAGTAGTCATATTGAAGAGAAACTTGCGGTGGGTTTAAAAAAAAAGGGCTCATTTTTTATTTGAGCCCTCTTTTAAAACGAATATTATCGATTAAAGTCCGAGAAGAACTTCGTAAGGATCAGTTCCTCCGAATAGCATTCTTTCAGGGTTTTCAAGCATTTCTTTCACCTTAACAAGGAATCCGACAGATTCCTTACCATCAATGATTCTGTGGTCGTAAGAAAGTGCAACATACATGATTGGTCGGATCTCTACTTTTCCATCGATAGCAACCGGTCTCTCAACGATATTGTGCATTCCTAAGATTGCGGATTGTGGAGGATTAATGATCGGTGTCGACAGCATTGAACCGAATACACCACCATTTGTAATAGTGAATGTTCCACCAGTCATATCATCCGGAGTGATCTTACCATCGCGCGCTTTGATCGCAAGGCGTTTGATCTCTCTTTCGATCTCTGCCAAAGACATCTGTTCAGCATTCCTTACAACAGGAACCATCAATCCTTTAGGAGAGGATACTGCAATTCCGATATCAGCATAGTTATGGAATACCATCTCTGTCCCGTCTATCTGAGCATTTACTGCAGGGTAAATGTTAAGTGCTTCGGTTACAGCTTTTGTAAAGAATGACATGAATCCAAGATTCACTTCATGATGCTTTGCAAATTTATCTTTGTACTTCGCTCTAAGGTCCATGATCGGTTTCATGTCCACTTCATTGAAAGTCGTAAGCATTGCTGTTTCGTTTTTAACGGAAACCAAACGCTCTGCGATCTTACGACGAAGCATGCTCATTTTTTCACGAGACTGATCACGAGTTCCTCCCCAACCTGCGGCAGCGGAAGTATCAAAACCACCTGCCATTGCAGCGATCACATCTTGTTTTGTTATGCGACCGTCTTTCCCCGTTCCGGAAATTCTGTTTGCAGGAATATTGTTCTCAGCCATCATTTTGCTGGCAGCCGGTGAAGCAGTTCCTGTGGCATAACTTTCTTTCACGACGATCGGGTCAGGATTTGGAGCTGCCTGTTTAGCTTCTTCTTTTACAGGGGC
>SBGS01000222.1 GCA_006226555.1 Bacteroidota bacterium | reverse complement strand
CTTACCTAAATTTATATTATATCGGATCTTATTTATGTTCCATATAAAGAAACCAAACCCGGCGATCAACAGAACTCCGAAAACAATCGATGAGATCATAATCAATAATTAATTAATGTAACGTATCAAGGAAATTCTTCAACTTCTTTTCCTCATTATTGGTCAGCGGAACTCCTTTGGATTTAGCTCCGAAGACTGAGAAATGAATATAACGTTCAGGGTGCACCTGTAAGTCATTGACAAGGTTTTGAAGTTCCTGATTGGTTTTGACAAGTTCATTGTATAAACCGTCGTCGCTTAACAGCTTACCAAGTGAACCTTCACCTTTGTTAGCCTTTTCAAGCGTCGTATTTAGCGTATGCATGGTATTTTTGGCGTTTTCAATCACACCTGTAAAGTCGGCTGTTACAAGATCATCCGTAATATGTTTTACGTTTCCGATGATAGCCTTCACTGTATCATTTGCTTTTTTGAGATTAAGCGTAATGTGTTCCACGTTGGTCATGATACGTGAAATTTTAGCTCTTTCTTCAATTACGAGACCTTCGATCTCATTGGCTGCATTACCAAACTTCTTGATGGCAATTTTAACTTCTCGTATACTCGATTCAATTTCAGAGGTAGCACTTGTGTCCCAAAAAGCAGAGATATCGTTGACCATTTTGTCAATAGAGGTCATCATCGCTTGAACTTTTTGAGAGATCGGATCGGCATAAGCCTTTACCTGAGACGTGATGTCCACACTAACAATCCCCTGGATCTTACTGTTTTCGGGATAAAATCCTTGATCGATATTGTCGTTCATTGAAATGATCAATCCTTTGGTGAACATATCGAATGAACCTGCCTGAATTTCAGAACCTACAGGTATTTTCAGGTTTTCGTCAGTAATATTAAACTTCATTACAACCTTTCGCAGGGAATCTTTATCACCTGTCAGATCTACCGTAAGCACTTTACCTACCACTACCCCATTTACATACACAGACGTTGCAGGAGATACTCCACCTGTATTGGGAAAATAGGCATAATACACCTGATCTCCTCCAAAAAAACTATTTCCTTTCAGAAAGTTAACACCCGTTACCAGTAAACCGATTGCTGCGATGGTAACAAGTCCGGTAATGATTTCTTTTCGGATCTTCAAAGCTTTCAATTTTCCGCTAATTTAATAGCTTTTTGTAAATCTACCCGTTCGTTATTGATAAAGGCTACAACAAATGCATGTTGAAAACCTTCCTGACGGAGTTTATTCTTTAATTCATTTGCCTTATTAAAATCATTGATAAAGCGTCCTGTAGTGTATTTAAAAAGCTTATCCTGTTTGTATTCATACACCTGCATTCCCTTGAATCTGGAATCCGTCAATTTTATAGGCGCACTACTTGTTTCTATCTGAACTCTGAAAACAACCTGATCCTGCTCAGAAGATTGATCAACATTGTTGGTAACTTCATTATTATCTTCGATTACGGTATAATTTGAAACTACCTGCTCATCGATTCCTTCCAGCTCGTTCTTATATTTCTTAAACGCCGTGAACATTGCTTTGGCCATCTCCTCCTGTGACCTGACCGAACTTAGGAACTTTTCTTCACTTGGATTCGTGAGAAACCCTGTTTCAATCAACACACTCGGCATGGTAGTTTTGTACAAAACAAGGAATCCTGCCTGCTTAACACCTCTATCGTGTCTACCGAGTGTTTTGAACTCATGCTGTAATTTCGAAGCAAAATTTATGGACTGATCAAGAAACACGCTTAATTGAATTTGACGTGCAATGATCGCATCGGGTGACATATCAAAATCTTTATACTTCGCTCCTCCGTCATCTTCGAGATGGATAATAGAGTTTTCTCTTTCTGCTACCTTTTGTTGAGCTTCTGTTCTGTGCAAACCTAAAACATATGTTTCTGCTCCATATGCCGATGGACTGGCTGAATTCGCGTGGATACAAATAAAAAGATCAGCATTATTTCTATTCGCTATTCTGGCTCTTTCATCAAGTTCAACAAAAACATCCTTATCTCGGGTATACACCACCTTGATGTGAGGATACTCCTTTTTGATCATTTCGCCAAGTTTAAGCGCCATGTTGAGGCATACGGTTTTTTCATTCGCTGCAGCGCCATGACATCCTGGATCCTTACCTCCGTGACCGGCATCGATGACAACCGTTTTAATAGATGCAAATAATGATTCATCATCCTGACCGTAGGAATGTAGTCCGGTGAGCAACAATAACGTTACTGATAAACTGAACCTAGCTATATCAAGCAAAACTTGAGTCATTTGAGGGTAATTTTAATAGCTTTGCGACGTTATTCATCACAATAAGCAAATTTAAGACAGCATTATTGTTCAAAAACTGTTCCATATACAGAGTTATTCTCGTTGTGTTGTTGATAATGACAACAAAAAGTTCTGTTATCGCACAGCAGGGTGATACCGTCTTTGTTGATTCAGATGATCTAACCAGTCCGATCGTATACAAAGCCAGGGATTCAATATACATGGATATTCGCAATAATGCGTTGTTGCTCTATGGTGAAGCTGAAGTAGTTTCGGAAGGCACAGTGATGAAAGCCGGTTTCATAAGAATTGACCTTGAAAACGGAGAGATCGAAGCAAGGTATCGCCTTGATGAAGATTCCTCGAAAGTTGAATTTCCAGTTTTTGAGTTGGACGGAGATGAGATTCATGCTCACAAAGTGAGGTATAACTTTGATACTAAAAAAGCTTACATAGAAGAGGTTCGTCTCGAACAGGACGAGAATTATTTGTACATGACCAGAGCTAAGCGTCATGCAAATGATCAGATACATTTTGAAAAAGGAAGATTCACTACCTGCAACCAGGAAGAGCCTCATTTTCATTTCCAGCTCTCAAGAGCTGTTTTAATTCCTGAAAAAAGAATTGTTTCCGGTCCAATGAATCTTTGGATCAAAGGCGTTCCGACACCTCTGGGACTACCATTCAGCGTTATTCCACAAATGGAGAACAAAGCAAAAGGATTAGTTTTTCCTGAAATTGTACCGCTATCTCAATACGGTTTTGGCTTGAACGATATTGGGTATTATTTGCCAATAAACGATCGTTTACAAACAACGATTTATGCAAGTATTTATAGTCGCGGATCTTGGGGACTAAGAAATGAAACTGATTATGCCAGCATATACAAGTATAGAGGAACTATTGATCTTGGATTTCAACAGTTCAAAACCGGATTACCTGAGAACAGATCAATTAATAAATTCATGGTCTCTTGGGTACACCAAACTGACCGAAAGTCAAGTCCATATTGGAATTTTGCTTCCAATGTTCAGTTCATGTCTGATAACAACGCAAAAAACAATCTTGACCCACTTAACCCTAATTACTTCACGAATTCATTCAACTCCGATATCAATCTTACTCGAAATTTCCCAGGAAAACCTGTAACAATGGGAGCCAAATTGAGTTTAAGGCAAAACTCCCAAACGCAGAATATTAGTCTTGCCAGTCCGGTAATGAACATTAATGTCTCTCGTTTCTTTCCTTTTAAAAAGATCTCTACCAAATCATCCGGAATCATCGGAATTGTCAAATCGATTGGTGTAACATACAGCTTTGAGGGTCAAAACCGCGCACTATTTAAGGATACATTGCTTCAGGAAGGCAGATATGATCAGATTGGCAATCAATTTATCCAAGGTACATCGCAGAAAATCACTGTACAAACAACAGGGGCATTGTTCCAAAATGTTTTGAAGATCACTCCTTCTGTTGCGTATGGGAATCGAATGAACTTCCAGCAAACAAGAAAATCCTATGACGCAGTAAACAATACTACTGTTACAGATACGCTTCAGGAGGTCGGATTTCTTCATGACCTTAGCTTTAACCTGCAACTTACAACAGCCTTGTATAGCTACTACCGTTATGTAGGAAAACGAAAACCCACTTTGAGACATGTGTTAATGCCTTCAGTATCTTTTTCTTACGTTCCTGCGCTAAACTCAACTATTAGTGACAGTATAGGTGTAGACAAGACACTTATCACCTACTCACCTTTCGAAAGAAGTTTATACAGTGGAACGGTCAACTCCAAGGATCAGGCCTTGATTATTTTCGGATTCAATAATAGTTTTGAATTGAAGCGATCAGTTTCAAAGGATAGTTTAAATACGTCTAAGAAAACGAGATTAATTGATCAATTGTCGATCGCAGGTTCGTATGACTTAATGAAAGATTCGATGAACTTGTCTGATATACGTGCAACCATGCGTATAAATCCAATCAATTGGCTGAACATTGTGGTTTCTTCTACTTTTAGCCCTTATTTCTGGAATGATTCCACAGGTAAATCTATTTCAGATTATGCATTAAAATACAATCAATTAGGACGATTCACCTCCAACAATATCGCAACGACGATCACAATTACCAGCAAAGAAGGTCGCAAACAGATCAATGAGGTCCTGGAAAGAATTCCAGAGTACTGGAATGCAGATTACGATTACTATATGTTGCATCCTGAACAAGTGTTGAATTTTTCAATCCCTTGGAAGATCAACCTTTCACATGTATACACAATCACAGCCAACACGAATAAAACAGGATTTCTGGATAGCGATTATAATCAGATCCAGACTTTTATGTTCTCTGGTGATGTAAGCTTTACGAAACGATGGAAACTATCTACCCAAACAAATTTTGATCTAAACGATTTTAAAATTACAAACAGTAGATTTTCACTGAATCGAGATATGCACTGCTGGGCCCTGGCTTTTCATTGGACTCCGATAGGTGGGAACAAAAGTTTTTTATTCTCGATCCGAGCTACATCGGCCCTTTTCCAAGATGCAAAGATCGAACTCAGAAAACCTCCGGCGTTTTTATAAATGCTTAAATTTACCTTGTGATAGATTTTGAATTCTCAAATAAAAACGAACCTGAAAATGGTACGGTACTTATCTCCGAACCCTTTTTGTCAGATAACTACTTCTCCAGGTCTGTAATATACCTCTGCGAGCACAACGAAGACGGTAGTTTTGGTTTTGTGCTTAATAAATATATTGAGAAGGATCTTGCAGAGCTTATTCCAAACATGGGGGCAGAGCGAGTGAAAGTAAGCATCGGTGGACCAGTAGACAATAACAATCTGTTTTATCTCCATACGCTAGGCGAAAAAGTGCCAAACGCTATCAAAATTTTTGGAGACGTTTACGTTGGAGGAGATTTTGAAACCCTAAAAAACCTGGTAGAAGCGGATGAAGCGCTTATTGAACAAGTTCGCTTTTTTATTGGATACTCAGGATGGAGTCCGGGACAACTGGAAGATGAGATCAAGGAAAAATCCTGGGTAGTACTAAAGAATATCCCAATCCCCTATTTATTTGACACGAAGAATACCTCTCTCTGGAAAAACCTTATGGAACAAATGGGCGGAAAATTTAAATTAATGTCCAAATTCCCTGTCAATCCTTCTCATAATTGATGTCACAGCCAAATAAGCCATTAGCGGAAAGAATGCGTCCAAAGATTTTGGATGAATTTATTGGACAGGAACATCTGTTGAATAAAGATGCTTCTCTACGCAGGGCCTTGGATGCCGGGATCATTCCTTCAATGATATTATGGGGACCTCCCGGAGTTGGAAAAACCACCTTAGCAAATTTAATAGCCGATCATTTAAAAAGACCATTTTATACGCTATCTGCAATCTCTTCTGGCGTAAAGGATGTACGGGAAGTAATTCAAAAGGCCGAAGGTTCAGGTATGTTTAGTCAGTCGGGGGCTATTTTGTTTATTGATGAAATACATCGCTTTTCTAAAGCCCAGCAGGACAGTCTTTTAGGAGCCGTTGAAAAAGGTACACTTACCTTAATCGGAGCCACAACAGAGAACCCTTCTTTTGAAGTGATCTCAGCTTTACTTTCAAGATCACAGGTATATATCTTAAAAGAACATGACACTTCGTCTTTAACCGAAATTCTCGAACGCGCACTCAAAGAAGATGTGATCCTAAGTAAAAAGGACATTGATATACAAGAAATTGAGGCACTACTGGCATTAAGCGGCGGGGACGCCAGACGTCTTCTTAATCTTTTCGAAGTAATTGTTGGAACGTTCGGCCCTGATGAAAAGATCATCATAACCAATGAGATCGTTCAGGACAGAGCTCAACAACGGTCAGTGAAGTACGATAAAAATGGTGAGCAACACTATGATATTATTAGTGCATTCATAAAATCTATCCGGGGAAGTGATCCTAATGCAGCAGTATACTGGTTAGCAAGAATGGTAGAAGGTGGAGAAGATCCTAAATTCATAGCAAGAAGGCTTATTATCTCTGCAGCAGAGGATATTGGCCTAGCTAATCCCAATGCGCTGTTACTCGCGAATAATTGCTTTCAAGCAGTGCAAACAGTCGGTTGGCCCGAATCAAGAATTATACTTTCAGAGTGCACGATCTATCTTGCTAATTCACCTAAAGGAAATGCGGCCTACATGGCAATCAACCAGGCTCAGCAATTAGTTAAGGATACAGGAGATCTTCCGGTACCGCTTCCTTTAAGAAATGCTCCAACCAAACTCATGAAAGAATTGGGTTATGGTGAAGGGTATTTGTATTCTCACAATTATCCCGGAAATTTTGCATTTCAGGAATTCTTACCTGAAGAAATCTCGGGCGTAAATTTCTTTCAAGCCGGAAGCAGTCCAAAAGAGAAAGAAGTAGCAGAGAAAATAAAGCAATTGTGGAGGAATAAATATGAAGGTAATGGGTGAGAAAATTGCTTATTATTTATTCGTTCTACCGTTATCACATCTGCCGATGTGGGTATTATATCGCTTTAGTGATCTCTTCTATTTACTATTGATCACGATCATCCCATACAGAAACAAGGTGATCACGAAAAACATTGACAATAGCTTCCCTAAACTAAACCTTAAGGAAAGAAAAAGAATAAAACGAAGATTCTACAGACATTTCAGCGACCTTATTGTTGAGGGAGTTAAAAACTTAAGCATGACAGAGGAAGAGCTAAAAAAGCGCGTAGTGGTGAAGAATCCTGAGCTCATGCAGGAATTATTTGAGCTCGAAAAAAATGTTTTACTGATCTCAGGACATTACGGAAACTGGGAATGGCTAATTAAAATTCAAGATAAGCTATTTGCGCACAAGGCCTATGGATTAGGTATGCCGATGACATCGAAATTCTGGGATAAAAAGGTCAATAGCAAAAGAGAAAGCCTAGGAATGCATGTTGTCCATGCGAAAAATTATAAGGAAGAATTAAAAAGAGACAACTCTACTCCACTAGCACTTCTGTTGCTTTCTGATCAGTCACCTGGAGATTCATTGAAGAGCTACTGGATGGATTTCCTGTCACAACAAACTGCTGTTCTTTTTGGTGCAGAGCTGATGACTTACGAGTTAGGCTATACTCCCGTATTCTTTGTCATGAACAAAATAAAGCGGGGATATTACGAGATGGAGCTCATCCCATATCCGGGAGATGTTAGTGTTAAACAGTATGGTAAGATCACTGAGTGGCATACGCATGAACTGGAAAAAGCGATACTGAAAAGGCCTGAATTTTGGTTATGGTCCCACAAACGATGGAAAAGAGAGATACCAAAAGATCTTGAAGCACTCAAAAAGGAACAACATGAGAAATTTGATCTTCGTTTTAAGCATTAGTTGTTTTTACCCTGCCGCCTTTGGTCAGCTGAAAACAAAAAAGTACTTACGTGCGAATAAAACGCCGGAAAAGGTGATCATTCCTGAGCACAAGAGTCATTCAAGAGCGCTTTTAGTAGATGGAGATCGCTTATTAACCGGAAGTGCAGACGGCTCCATATATCTAATTGATCTTAACAGTTTAAAGCAACAATTGCTATTTCAACAACCGAACATCAAAGAGATCCGTGATCTTGCTAAAACGGAACAAGGATACATAGCCGTTCAAAGCGCTGAATCCAGTAAAGTGATACTGATACGTCAAAACGGTGAAATAAGAATTGACAAAAGTGATCTTTTCAATGCCGTATTCTTGGATGGTTTGGACGTAAAGAATAATACCGGTTTCCTAATGGGTGACCCGAAAGATGGTTTCATCAGCCTGTTTAAAACATCCGATGGAGGAAAAACGTGGCATGAATGCGAAGGAAAGATCCCCGCAATGAAAGATGAAGGTGGATACGCTGCGAGCGGAACAAATGTGCAGATCATAAATGACAGCACTTATGTATTTGTAACGGGTGGAATGACCAGTAGGTTCTTCATTACGTACGACGGAGGCAAAACGTGGAAAGACAGAGTATTACCGTATTATCCGGGAAAATCTACAGGTCCCTATTCTATTTGTTTTTCAGATGAGATGAATGGCATGATGGTCGGTGGTGATTATAAGGATAAAGACATTAAATTGAATACTTGCTTTTACACACCGGACGGAGGTGAAAGCTGGCTCTTACCTGAAAACTCAACCCGAGGTTATCGCAGCTGTGTGATCTCATTCAACGGCGTTTATTACTCTTGTGGCACAAATGGTATCGATGTTTCGCTGAATAACGGAGTTGATTGGGCGGCTTTTGCAGATGGAAACTATCTATCAATGACGGTTTGGAACAATTATCTGATTGCTAGTGCCGGTAATGGGGAGATTCACTTTTATTACCTAGTAGAACCATGACAACAGAGGAATTATTGAAACTCATCGAGCCTGATTTTAGTGATGACGTGACTGGACATGACATTTTTCACATCATCCGCGTGCTGGAAACGGCAAGATTTCTTCAATCAAAGGAAGGTGGAGATCTGGAGCTGATCGAATATGCAGCAATATTGCACGACCTGGATGACCATAAATTTAATGGCGGAAAATTAAATCAAGGTGGAAACGCCGCAAAGTCTCTTCTAATCAATAATGGAGTTGATTACAGCACGGCTGAAGCTGTTAAAGAGATCGTTGATCAGGTGTCATTTAAAGGAGCAAATACAGAGTGTGACGCGGATAAAATGAGCTTGAACGCCATGATCGTGCAAGATGCTGATCGACTGGATGCATTAGGCGCAATTGGTATAGCGAGGACATTTGCTTATGGCGGCTCAAAGAAGCAAAAGTTCTACCACCCGGACCTCAAACCCAAATTACACAACTCCTTCGAAGAATATGTGAATTCGGAGACCACTTCTATCAATCATTTTCACGAAAAACTCTTACTTTTAAAAAATCGTCTGAATACAAATACTGCCAAAGAAATTGCTGAAGATAGACATCGCTTTATGGAAGAATTTCTTAGTCGATTTGATGCAGAATGGAATGTTAAACTTGACTAACGCATGAGGGATATTGTTCTAGGAGTGGATGTTGGAGGTACCACAACGGATTACGGATATGTGGATGAACACGGTAATGTAATCGAGGAATTCACCTTGATCACGGCTGATCTTATTGACCCGAATGCACTGGTTGAAGCTATTTATAAAACAACGATCGAATTAGGATATTTTGAACGACTGATCGGTGTTGGTATAGGTGCACCCAATGGAAACTACTTTAAGGGCGATATCGAATTTGCTCCAAACCTTAAATGGAAAGGCGTGATTCCCCTAGCCGCAATGTTTGAAGAACGATTTGGGGTCAATGCTATTCTAACAAATGATGCTAACGCAGCCGCGATCGGAGAAATGATATACGGGAATGCCAAGGATCTAAATGACTTCGTCACCATTACGCTCGGTACAGGTTTAGGAAGTGGTGTTGTAATTAACGGAGAAATGGTGTATGGTCATGATGGCTTTGCCGGTGAATACGGGCATATCAGAGTGATCCCAAACGGCAGGCAATGCGGATGCGGTAGACAGGGATGTCTTGAAACGTATGTTTCTGCCACCGGAGTTGTTCGCTCCATCAACGAACTGGACCACCCTTCAAAGAAAACATCTGCTTTGAATGGTATTTCCAACCCACATGCAGAAGATGTATTTAAGGCAGCTAAGGATGGTGATGAATTTGCCAATGCTATTATAGAATTTACGGCTGAAACATTGGGTTCTTCTTTAGCGGATTTCGCTTGTTTCTCCAGCCCGAAGGCATATGTATTGTTCGGCGGTATTGCCCAGTCAGGACAGCCTTTTGCCGATAAAGTAAAGACGTATTTAGAAAAGCACATTCTGAATATATACAAGAATAAAGTTGAGATCAGGATTTCAACT
>SBGS01000161.1 GCA_006226555.1 Bacteroidota bacterium | reverse complement strand
TTATTTGGGTACTTGGCATTCAGCTCGTCGATCTCCGGCTTAAGAATACGCATTTTAGCAGAGGATGTGTACATCTTCCATTGGATCGGCATCAAGGCTAATTTGATGATGATCGTTAACAGAAGAATTACAATACCCATGTTCATTCCTGAGCTCTTGAGCACACTAAAGATCGGTTGAACCGCATACAAGTTGATCCAACGGAACAATCCCCATCCATAGTTAAGGATCTGATCGTAGCCATCATCATAGGACTTAAGTGTTTTGTAATCATTTGGACCAAAATACCAGTTAATACGGGCAGTTGATCCGTCAACACTCTTCAGGTTCAGGTTCAGACGAGAATTAAAATCTTTAAGATTGGTGTATTCACGCTCGTGTCCTTCAGGATAAGTGAACACTTTCATTTCAGAACCATCTCCCGAGAACGGTACATCTGGTTTCATAAAAGAACTGAAGTAACTTTGTTTGTAGCTTACCCAATTTATATCGTCTTCAGCTTTCTCTTCGTCATCAGTGATCTCAGAGAGGTAAGAGAATCCTTCGTCTTTGTAATCAAAACAAATAGTAGATACACGTCTTTGCTCACTGAATAAGCGTTCTGTACGCGGGTATGCAATTGACCAATCCAGCGCTACGTTTTGCGGACTGACTTTTCCAGCGAATCCACGAAGTGTAATATCGTAATCCAGATCGTACGCATCGGGTTTCAGCGTATAGGTGAACTCTATCTCTTCGCCGTTGTTTGAATAGAGAAAAATGATCGCATTGGCTGTTTTTTCTTTGATCTCGAACAGCTCAGCATTTGAATTGAATTCTTTGCCATTCAAAGGTAATATCAAGTTGTTGATGGCATCTCCTTCATCAAACAAAAGAAGGGGAGTGATCTCTTTATCTTTCTTAGCAAAGTCGTCGTAAGATTCGTAATTTTTAAGTCGTACGGCTGCAACCTGACCTCCTTTGGTAGTGAAGTCGATCACCAGCTTTTCGTTTTCTAATCTTACAAGTTCTCCTTTAACATTCTTTTGAGCCGGTTTTGTCTCATTTTTTGGAGCTTCAATCAGAGTGTCTTTGCCAGTAACGGTATTTTTGAATACCAATAAACCAGTCGAATCCACAAGTTGATTTCCTGCGCTGTCGAGTTTCGCTACTAAATTCTCTGAAGAATTTTCCTTTGTCTCTTTCGCTGACTTTTTATCAGCCTTTTCTTTTTTGGCTTTTTCGACTTGTTTTGCCTGTTCTATTTTCGCCTTCTCCGCTTTGATCTCTTCTTCCGTTGGTTGATTAAATATGGTGAATACGGAAAGGATCAATCCTATTAATACGAGTCCTATGACTGTGTTTCTATCCATTCGTTTGTTTTATTTCTTATTTTCCAATACTGCTTTGATAAAAGCAACAAAAAGTGGGTGAGGATTTGCTACCGTACTTTTATATTCCGGGTGATATTGAGCACCAACGAACCAAGGATGATCTTCGATCTCTACAACCTCAACCAATCCGGTTTCGGGGTTTCTACCAGTAGCCTTCATACCGTGTTCTTCAAAAGTACTGAGGTATTCATTGTTGAATTCAAATCTGTGACGATGTCTTTCTGATATTTTCTCCGTGTTGTAGGCTTGTGCTACTTTCGAACCTGCTGTCAGGTGACATTTGTAAGCCCCTAATCTCATGGTTCCTCCCATGTTCACGATTTCTTTCTGTTCCGACATCATGCTGATAACAGGGTATTTGCAGTCCTCAACGATTTCTGTCGTGTGAGCTTCGGACCAGCCGATAACATTTCTTGCAAATTCGATCACAGCACATTGCATACCTAAACAGATACCGAAGAAAGGAATTTTGTTTTGTCTGGCATGTCGAACCGTCTCGATCTTCCCGCTGATACCTCTGGATCCAAAGCCGGGAGCAACAAGAATACCGTCAAGACCTTCAAGCATGGCATCAACATTTTCTTTGGTGATCTTTTCAGAATGAATCCATTTGATGTTGACCTTTGTTTCATTGGCAACACCTGCGTGAATAAATGCCTCAGAAATTGATTTATACGAATCTTTTAATTCTACATATTTACCAACTAGTCCCACAGTTACTGTTGAAGTAGGAGATTTTAGTTTGCGCAAAAACTCAACCCAGTTGTTAAGATCCGGAACTGATTTAGTAGGAAGATTCAATTTCTCCAGAACAACCTTATCCAGTTCTTCAGCCTGCATTAGGATCGGAACGTCATAAATTGAATCCGCATCACGAGATTCGATCACAGCATTCATGCTTACATTACAGAACTTCGCGATCTTTCTTCTAAGATTCAAGTCTAATTCATGCTCCGTTCTGCAGCAAAGAATATCAGGCTGAACTCCCAGTTCTAGTAACTGTTTTACAGAATGTTGGGTCGGTTTTGTCTTTAATTCTCCAGCTGCCGCAAGGTAAGGTACAAGGGTCAAGTGAATAACAATACAATCATTCTCAAATTCCCACATCATTTGACGGACAGCTTCGACATATGGAAGTGATTCGATATCACCAACGGTACCACCGATCTCGGTAATTACAATGTCGTAATCTCCTTTATTTCCCAGGATTTGAATTCTTTCCTTGATCTCATCTGTAATGTGAGGGATTACTTGAACGGTCTTGCCAAGAAATTCACCTCGGCGTTCTTTGTTGATCACAGACTGATAAATTCTTCCCGTTGTAACGTTGTTCGCTTGCGAAGTTGGAACATTAAGGAATCTCTCGTAATGTCCAAGATCAAGATCCGTTTCCGCTCCATCATCTGTTACAAAGCACTCACCGTGCTCGTATGGATTAAGCGTTCCTGGGTCAATATTAATGTAAGGATCCAGTTTTTGAATGGTGGTAGAATAACCACGGGCCTGAAGTAATTTGGCTAATGAGGCTGAAATAATACCCTTACCAAGAGAGGAGGTTACCCCGCCAGTTACAAAGATGTATTTGGTAGAATTTGACATAAAATAGAAATGTAACTACGGGAGGCAAAGTTAGCACAAACATTGGAATATGGACTTTAAAAAGGGAGGAATAAAGGCCAAAAAATCTAAATGTGGAAAACTGTTACGAAAGAACTGTCTCTTAAAACGAATCCAGTCACCTTATTATTAGTGTAATAGGTAGTCGTTTACCCCTAATTGTAAATAGGGTTTGTCAGATCTTCTTTTCGTTTTGTCAAAAGTCGCACAACCGTGCTCATCGACCCGCGGATAGTGTGGAGTAGAGCGTTCCACATTTCTTGGGAGAAATATGAGATCATGAAAAAACCTGTTTTGAACAGCATGCCTGATTTCTTCACTGTCTATTCCTGCTCGTAAAAAGGGTTGCAGGCCAAAAGCTTCATTCCTTCGGTATTCAACGAATAATATGCCGTGAGATGTTCCTCCGTACGCTTTATCTTCAAGAGATCTAAAGCCATAAGGCATTTGAGGTGTGCATATCTTTTGCCATTCGGTATTTGAGGTTTCACCGGTCCATAGGTTCAAGCCAAGTGAAAATTGTTGAAGTGAGTCAGACCATGTTACCCTGGCACTTCCTGTTCTGAATCGATCTTTTGCCTGCCCGGCGAAAACATCATTTTCATGATAGATAGATAATTTTCCAAAGTGTAGAGCAAATCCTCCAGAATTCTGTGTTGTACCTCGGTTATCATTGTAGAATACATAATTGTATCCGATACCATATCGATAGGATGTATTATGATTTAGTGCATCGAATTGAAATCGATTGATTGAATTTTGTTTGTCTGCCAGGAGTATTAAGCCGAATGCATTTCTTGATTCCAATAACTTTTTTCTATAACCGTAAGAGCCAGAAAATATCTGTATATCAGTTGATTGGTTTATTTGAATAAAGTTGTAATTAACGTAACTGCGAAGCAAAAAGCCGATTCCGGTCGTATGGGTACCAACTGACGCTGTGATGCCTGCATGCACACCCCAGTTTAATTGAGCGTGAAGAGAACCATGCAGAAAAAGTAACAACACTAGAGTACGCATAACTGCGAATTGACAAAAAATATTCCAAATTATTATTTTTCCTTTGAATGATGATTTCGTCCGACTGTGTATAAATCATTATTGAGTTCATCTTTTCTTGTAGTTTCGTATTGTGTCTCAACGTCCAAACAAATATTATTGGCTTGCCCAGCTTACCGGCTGGCTATCGTATAGCGGTTTATTAGTACTTTCTGTATACACTAATAATCCTGAACGATTAAACTGGGGATTCTTTCTGAATATCTTTATTCTGATCGCTTCCGGTATTTTGGTGACTCATTTACAGCGCTTATTCTTTATCAAAGCGGGGTGGTTGGAATTGAAATTGCCTTCACTGATACCACGCTTACTTTTGGTTTCTTTCATTTCGTCGATCGTTATTGCTGCTATTGATCTGGGGACGGATTACATCACCAATTTAAATGGAAGACAGACTGAAGGTATACGACTTTCAGTTTTAGTGGTGAATATTTTCGCGGTTTTAGTACTGGTGTTGTTCTGGAATGCGATTTACTTTACCTATCACTTCTTTCAGAAATCCAGAAAACAAGAAATATCCAATCTTGAACTGGTAGCAAGTAACAAAGAAAGTGAACTCAAAAATCTTCGTTCGCAGCTCAATCCGCACTTTCTATTCAATTCCTTGAATAGTATACGTGCATTGATCGATATTGAGCCGGAAAGAGCTCGGGTAGCGATTACGAGCTTATCCAATTTGCTTAGAGAATCCCTTATGCTTGGGAAAGAGAATTTGGTACCACTTTCTTCTGAGCTTAAGATCGCGAAGAATTATTTAGATCTGGAAAAAGTTCGGTTTGAAGAAAGGCTGCAAGTGGAATGGGAAGTCGATGAAGGACTGGAGCATTTTGAAATCCCTCCATTTTCTCTTCAAATGATGATAGAAAATGCTATAAAACATGGTATTTCAAATTTGAAAGATGGAGGAAAGGTACTTGTTAAGACATACAGACAGGGAGAAGATGCTATTGTCGAAGTCCGAAATACAGGAAGCTTAAAGACGGTGAAAGATCTTGGAGTAGGTATAAAAAATGTAGAGAAGCGATTACGACTGCAATTTGGTGATGATGCACGTTTTGTGTTGATGGAAGACGGGAATGAAGTAGTCGCACAATTAATGTTCAAATATGAAGACATTCAAAACACTGGTAATTGATGATGAGCGTTTGGCGCGCGAAGAAATGAAATCAATACTGAAGGAATTCAGTGAAATTGAAGTGATCGGTGAAGCTCAAAATGGAGATGAGGCCCTCGAATTGATCAAAAGTACCGAACCGGATCTTTTGTTTCTTGACGTTAATATGCCGGGAATGACAGGTTTTGAGCTGCTTAAGAAGCTTGATACAATTCCAAACGTGATCTTCGTTACAGCCTACGACGAATATGCTATAAAAGCATTTGAAGTGAATGCGCTCGATTATTTGTTAAAGCCGATCGATATAGATCGTCTAAATGAAGCCATTGGAAAATTAAAGCAGAAATCAGAAAGCGAATTCGAATCGGATATAGATCAGAAAACGGATCGAAACTCGAGATTATTGACAAAGGACGATCGCGTTTTCATTAAAGACGGGGAGAAGTGTTACTTCGTTCAGCTCTCAGAAGTTAGAATGCTGGAATCGGATGGTAACTACGTGAAGGTTCATTTTGGTAAGAATCGTCCTTTGATACTACGTTCGTTAAATAGTTTTGAAGAGAAACTTGATCCTGAATGCTTTTTCAGAGCGAATAGAAAGTTTATTGTAAACCTCGATTGGATCTCAGGAGTTGAAAACTGGTTTAATGGAGGGCTTCAATTAGAATTGAATACCGGAGAGAAGATCGAAGTATCTCGACGTCAGACCATTCGATTTAAGGAATTATTCAGCTTTTAAGCTGATCTCCCTTGGGGCAACTTCAATTAGTTTTTGTTTGTAAAGATTCCCAACGGCTTGCTTGAAGGTTTTTTTACTCATGCCGAGAATTCTTCTGATGTCTTCCGGGTTTGATTTATCTCCCAGATCGATCCTTCCTTTGCTTTTCAGTATACTAAGCAGTTTTTCTGAAGCGTCATCACGTTTTTCCTGACCGGTTTTACTCAGGCGAATGTCGATTTTTCCGTCTTCTCGAATATCATGGATATACCCTGAAATATGCATGCCCGGCAGGAGCTCGCGATCGATATAACTGTTGAATATCAGTCCTGAAAAACGATCATCAACAATGACTTTTCTTCCAAGATCTGTGCGATTGCAAACCAATAAACTCACTTCTTGATCAATTTCGTATTGATCCTGTGGGCATTTTTCAAGTAATTTCTCTGTTTTGGTAGTTCCAAATAATCTGTCAGTTGATTCGTCAAGTCGCAAGGAGATAAGGTATTTTTTTCCTTCTTCCATGCGACTTTTTTGCTCTTTATAGGGAACAAGAAGATCCTTTTCTAATCCCCAATCCAAAAAAGCGCCATATAGACTAACGTCCTTAACTTCCAGATAATTAAATCCGTCCAATTGAATATTTGGGGTCTCTGTCGTAGCGACTAGTCTGTCTTCGGAATCTCTGTAAAGAAATACTTCAACCATCGTACCTTCCTGCATTTCCGGTTCAAGATACTTTCCTGGTAGTAATACGTCGTTTCCATTTTCATCCTCCAAAAAGGCTCCGGAAGAAGTTATTCTATCAAGTCGCAGTACATTTTTCTGACCTATTTTCATTAGAAATAAAGGGCTGATGCCAATTTGGAGTTAATGATCATCACGGGTAACTTATACTTATTCGTGATCAAATTCGGCGCAAAAGAATCAAACTGCGGCAATAGGCTTTCAGAGTGATAGGAGAGCGCTATAAAGTTTGCTTTTTTCTCATTTGCGTATTGTAGAACCTTTTTGTCGTACGCACCTGATTTCTTGACGTAGTCAATAATTGGTTCAATGTCGCGGTCTTCATATTGCTTTTTTACAATAGAAACCCTATTCATCAATTTGGTATGTAGCAAAGTGTCTGTTTGTTTCTCAGCGATCACATGTACTTCAGCGCCAAACATATTTGCAATATCACCCGCATAGTTCACAATTTGTAAGCTTTCTTTTGTAAGATCGATTGGAACGACAACCTTACTTATGGCTTGTATATCCGTGTCTTTCTGGATTACGATAAATGGACATTCTGCAGAGGTGATTACCTTCATTGCATTGGAACCAAAAAGATTTTGAAGTCCCTTGATCCCATGTGTTCCCATGATGATCAACTGTGCGTGCTGTTCTTTGGCGATCCGACCTATATCTGTAAAGATATTACCGATCTTAACCAGTGCAGTGACTTCAGAACCGGCAGGAGGGGTAATCGTTTTTGCGAAATCCTCCAGCTGTTTTTTCTTCGCCATGCCTTTTTCGCGAGATTCAGCAAGGTGTAATAATTGGATTTCGGTATTCACTTTCTCCGCCAGCATTAAGGCATAATCTAGTGCTTTCGCTGTAACAGGAGTGAAGTCGTACGGTACAATATACAGGTTCTTGCTCATGACGAGTATTTTAAAGATTCAAAATTAAGATAAGAAACTTAGTTGATAACTAACTCCCTTATTTTTCAAACGCGACTTATGGAAAAATATTGAAACAAAGTCAGTTACGTTTCGACTTCTTTTTCTTAAGGTCCTTGAATATTGATAATTCGGAAGGATCTCGTTTATCTTTTTTCTGTTTACGACTTTCTTTTGTGCTCTTATCGTTTTTGGAATTCTTATCCAGTTCATCAGGTGTGACTGCTACGTGTTCAGTACCTCCGGCAGGCGCTCCAGGGTCTTCGGGATTTTGCCATGTCGTTTTAATGACCTTTTCTTCCAATTCACCGGTCTTTTCGTTCTTCACGTATACGACTTGTTTCTTTTCTCCGTTTCCTTGATTCACCCCGATCACATCTTCATGCAGTACCCATCTGTTACCTTCGATCATGAATGCGTCGTACGAGAGGTCTGGAACATAAAATGCCTTGAAATTCTTCATGCTTGGAGATTCAGGCGATAAGTGATCCATCATGATCCTTTTGCGATCTGGTTCGTAATTAAGATACATTGAAGTTTTCTTCGAATGTTCAAAATACACACGATTCAGTGTTTCTTTCCCAACCTTAAAAACCGGATTACCTAATTTGATGGTATTGCCGGAAACATACATGACATCGATCAATTTGATCTGGCTTAGATCGGAGAAATAATCCCAGGCCAGCACAGTGTACAACGTTCTGCTACCTTTCTTGAGTGGGATGATCTTATAATACAATGCGCCGTACCATTGATCGGCAGACAGGATTTCGGTCGGTTGTGTTGGTATTCCAAATGAAATATCCTGCAATTGAACTACATTATGTGAGCTTCCTCGTTTTTCAGGATATAACACATAGCAGTAATATTTATGTGATAAATCATCTTGTTCAACATTCCAGTTAACGATCCTTAGCAATCCATCCGGACTGTCGATCACCCCCAGGGTCTTTAATTTGGAGAACGAGTAAGAATACGCTTCGGGAAGTGCAAGGGTTTTTTCGAGCTCCTGCTGAAAGCGTTTATTTTTTACTTCTTTTTCCTGATTGTTCGTGGCAGCGCGCAGATCATTGAGGAGGACTGCAAGAGAGTCCTCTCGTTGTACAATAGACCCATTTTGACCAATTGAGTTAAATTGGATCAGAATGATGATGATAGCTGCAAAGGTTTTCATATTTAAATTAACGTTACAAGCTTTCGTTTGTTACCAAATTCATGCCTAACGGTATGCAATAAAGTTAAGTGATGGAGGTGTAATATCCAATTTTCGGAGCTGCATTGCGATCTGAGCTCGGTGATAATTACTGTGATTTAATATGTGATAAAGTATATCGATTGCGTCCTTTTCCAGAGGCAAACCGTCATCGTTGTAATAATGTATGATTCCTTCGAAATCAGCATGCTCCAGATAATTTTCTGTTTTGAGGAAATTATCGGTGCACAATCTTAACCAATCCTCAGGATAGAAAACATCGTGTATACCTGATTCGGCCAGAATTCCTTCCAGCCGAGAGATCCATCGGTGGTGTACATTTATCAAATGAGAGAAATTGGAAATGATGAAACGGTCAATTTTATCCTCATGATCAATGACACATTTTATCCACTCCTTATTACAGGCATGGTCATATTCAAATTTGTCCAGGAAAAAATCTCTGATCAAACTTCTAGTGCTTTTAAATCTGCAATAGTTTTTTGTGGATCGGGAGAATTGAAAACGAAGCTTCCTGCAACCAAAGCATCAGCACCACTTTTAATCAATTCCAATCCCGTTTCGAGGTTGACGCCTCCATCAACTTCCACTACGGCATGACTTCCACAGTGATTAATGAGGTTTTTTGCCTGAGCTACTTTAAGAGCAGCATTTGGGATAAATTTTTGTCCTCCGAATCCAGGGTTAACCGACATGATGAGTACAAGATCTATCTCTCGGATCACATTTTCCAATAGATCAACATTTGTGTGAGGATTTAGAGCTACACCAGCTTTCATTCCGTGGCTATGAATATTCTGAATTGTTCGATGCAAGTGTGTACATGCTTCATAATGTACCGTAAGAATATCAGCTCCTGCGGCTGCAAAGTCTGCAACGTATTTATCAGGATCTGCAATCATCAAGTGCACATCCATTGGTTTAGTGGCGTGCTTTTTCATTGCCTTAAGTACCGGGAGACCGAATGAAATGTTCGGAACAAATACTCCGTCCATGATATCGATGTGAAACCAGTCGGCGGATGAATTATTTATCATTTCTACATCTCTCTGAATATTTGCAAAATCACAAGAGAGCATGGATGGAGATACAATTACAGACATTTGATCTTTTTTCTTTGTACAAATGTACTATTTGTCTTCGTTTCTGAGAAGAATTAGGGATGGATCATTGTAGATAAGTATGCTTTGTCACGATCGTAAATGTCAATATGAATGATCATGCCGTGCTGATCGGCCGTTACAGTTTGATAAATGACATAAATAGGGATTCTATCGATTAATTTGATCTCATAGTTTTCTGCTCTTGCTAAAAGAGAATCCAAAGAATCCGGTAGCATTTCATTTCTCTTTCGAGGTATGGAATCATATTCCAGGATCTTTTTCGCCAGATCTACAGGGTTTTGTGTTCTCATACATCCATGAGAATAAGCTCTTACATCGGTTCCAAACAGTGATTTTGCCGGTGTATCATGAAAATAGACACTGTGCGTATTATAGAAATCGAATTTTAAGATCCCTAAGCTGTTTTTTGGTCCCGGGTCCTGTATGATCTGGTATGGGAAGGAATTTTCTCGAATTTGTTTCCAATTCACACTGTAGGGGTCGATTAGAACATCCTTTCTATAAACCTTATAATTGTTTTTCGCGAGATAGGATACGTTGTATTTAAGGATCGGTAAGATCTCTTTACTTGAAATAGAGTAGGGTACTTTCCAGTAAGGGTAAACAACTATTTTATTCAACTTTGATTCCAGTTCAGGTGTTTG
>SBGS01000078.1 GCA_006226555.1 Bacteroidota bacterium | reverse complement strand
AAAAAATTCGATTATTTGATCATACACGAATCCGGGCACGAATGGTTCGCGAATAACATCACCTATAAGGACATTGCGGATATGTGGATACACGAGTCATTCACAACATACTCCGAATCCATTTTCGTAGAATATTATTACGGTAAAGAAGCAGGTGCAGAATATGTAATAGGTTCACGCAAAAATATTGGTAACAGATCCAAAATAATTGGGGAATACAATGTCAATCATGAAGGTGACGGAGATATGTACACCAAAGGAGCCAACATTATTCATACCATTCGCCAATTTGTTCCCGATGACGAAAAATGGAGATCAATTCTCAGAGGAATGAATGCAAAGTATTATCATCAGACTGTGACCACACAAATGATCGAACAATTCATTTCTGATTCGGTGGGAATGGATCTTAGACCATTCTTTGATCAATATCTACGTGAAGCAAATATTCCGACACTTGAATACCGGATTGAAAAAGGTATGCTAAGCTATCGTTGGACCGATTGTATTGCATCATTCGACATGCCGGTCTACATAACCATCAACGGAGAAAAGACAATGATCTACCCTTCTACTGAATGGCAGGAACTAGATCGATCAAAAATCGAAAAAGTGACGATCGATAAGAACTTTTATATCAATACAAAGCAGCTGAACTAAGATGAAAGAATTCTGGAATGAGCGCTACGGTGCTGAGGAATACGCATACGGCAAAGAACCAAATGTTTACTTCAAGGAAAAAATCAGCCCCCTGAAACCGGGAAGAATTTTATTACCGGCGGAAGGAGAAGGTCGTAATGCAGTTTATGCCGCTAAGTTAGGATGGGACGTTTATGCCTACGATATAAGTGAAGAAGGAAAAAACAAAGCGAAACGTCTAGCGGAAGAAAATGGCGTACACGTAAATTATCTGGTAGGAACCCTCGATGAGCTGGACCTCAATGCCCACAGCTTTGACTGCATTGCTTTAATATACGCTCATTTACCAAGAAAAATGAGGAAAGATCAACACAAAAAACTTCAGGAACTACTCAAGCCCGGTGGCATACTGATCGTGGAAGTTTTCTCTGAAGAGCATTTGAAATTCAACTCAAAGAATCCTCTGGTGGGCGGGCCTAAGGATGCAGAATTTCTATTTCAAAAGGATGATCTTGTCGAAGATTTTGATCTGTGCGAAATGTTATATCTTGATCAAGAAGTCGTTTCACTGAAAGAAGGGAAATTTCATATTGGTGAAGGATCAGTCATTCGATGCCTGGCCAGAAAAAAGCAATAATTTCCTTGCAATAACGTAACCTTCGGACTCTTTTTAATGTATTATCTTTGCATGCCGATCGGTAATTTCCGTCGCATCATAAGGTCATGATCAAGTATGTAACAGTTGAAAATGGAAAATTCAAGCTCGTTCAGGGCAATGAATTCTTGCATCCAAACATTCTTTGGATCGACCTTATTGACCCTACCGATGAGGAAAAGGAACAAGTCGAAAAATCATTTGCACTAGAGCTCTTTACCGAACAGGAATCAGAAGAGATCGAGTCCAGTTCCAAGTACTCCGAATCAGAAAAGGAGATCGGTATTAACCTGAACTTCCTCCGATTGGAAGAAGAAGGTTATATCAATGAGCCGGTATCATTCATTATTCGTGAAAACATTCTTGTTACGCAGCGTGAACATGAATACAAAACGTTTACGGATACCTATCGCAAATTACGCACGACTCGTCCGGAATCGGGTAATGATATATTTCTAACGCTTTTAGAAACACGAATCGACTTTGATGCCGATTTGATCGAGAGCGTAACAGAGCAAATTACCAAGATCTCCAGAGGCTTGATCGAAGACAATGATCTGGAACGTGATATTCTTCTTAAGATCACAGCTTTACAGGAAAGTACTATCGCCATACGAGAGAATATTGTTGAAAAACAACGTATTCTTTCGGCTATCCTCAAAAGCCGTTTCTTTCCTAAAGAAGACTATGAAATGATCAGAGTAATGATCAAGGACGTTGGATCATTATTGGATCATACAAGTTTCAATTTTGAACGTCTGGAATTTCTTCAGAATACTTTTCTCGGTCTTGTTGACATGGAACAAAACCGCATTATCAAAATATTTACCGTCGTTACTGTCGTATTCATGCCTCCTACTCTTATCGCAAGTATGTATGGGATGAATTTCCAGTTTATGCCGGAGCTTGACGAAGGTTGGGGATATCCGTTTGCGATCGTTCTGATGATACTATCTTCAGCTATGACCCTACTCTTCTTTAAACGTAAAAAGTGGTTGTAAATGGGATATCTTGAAGCGATCATTCTCGCTATCATCGAAGGTCTAACGGAATTCTTACCTGTATCCAGTACTGGACACATGATCATTGCTTCGACCTTTATGGACATTGCAAGTGATGATTTTACTAAACTATTCACCGTTGCAATACAGTTCGGTGCGATTCTATCAGTGGTCATAGTATATTTCAAGAAGTTCTTTCAAAGTATCAACTTCTACACGAAGCTGTTTGTTGCTTTTATTCCTACCGGTATTCTTGGACTTCTTTTAAAAGATTACGTAGACCAATTGCTTGAGAACATATGGGTTGTGGCCATCTCACTTTTGCTCGGTGGGATAATATTACTATTCGTCGATAAGTGGTTCGAAAGCAACGAAACAGAAGGAGAAGAAGAGGTTTCATACAAAACAGGATTTCTCATCGGAATTTTTCAAAGTATTGCAATGATCCCTGGCGTATCTCGCTCAGCAGCCACAATTATTGGTGGATTAACACAAAAATTGACGCGTAAAACAGCGGCCGAATTTTCATTTTTCTTAGCAGTTCCTACCATGTTCGCTGCAACGGTGAAAAGTATGTGGGATGAGCGTGAATTATTATTGGAATCCAGCAACAGTGAATGGATCATTCTGCTAATTGGTAATCTTGTAGCATTTATTGTCGCATATCTTGCGATCAAAAGCTTCATTTCATTCTTAAGTAAGCACGGCTTTAGAGTTTTTGGTTACTACAGAATTATTCTTGGCTTAGCACTTCTTATCCTATTGGTCTCAGGCGTTGAATTGGCAATGGTCGGATGATGAAACCCGATTGTTTACATCGTTTTGAACGTGCTCCGGATAGTAGCTCGCTTCCCGAAAAGTTTACATTTCCATTCTATTATTCACCTCATCAACTTGCCATTCAGGCAGCGAAAGAGATCCAGCACAAATATCTCGAACCAAACCCTTGGAGGCACAACTTCGGGCTTGACCCTTCTATTGATGGTTTTGTCATTGGGAAGATGTTCGGTGTTCTTGTGGTAAAGGATAGCAATAATGAACTAGGTTATCTTGCTGCATTCTCAGGTAAACTGGCCGATGCAAATCATCATGAAGGTTTTGTCCCGCCTGTATTTGATCTTCTTGATGAAACTGGATTTTTCAAAACGGAAGAACAGGAAGTCAATGACCTGACTATACGGATTGAAGAGTTAGAACAATCTGAAGAATTATTGCGGCTTACGAAAGATTTGAGTGATGCCCGAACAAACGGAGAGCGATCAGTTCAAGAGTTTAAAGCACATATAAGATCTCAAAAAGCAATAAGGGATGATAAACGGAAACAAGGTCTTTCTTCGTTGTCTGAATCCGAATTTACGATCCTGGAAAATGAATTAAAACAGGAAAGTATTGCGTTGAGTTATCGACTGAAAGAAATAAAGTCCGAAACTGCAAAGATCATTGAGAAGTTTGAAGAGAACTTGAATCTGTATTTAAAAGAGATCAACGGGCTGAAAGAAGAAAGAAGATTGATGTCAAACCAGCTACAACAGAAGATTTTTAAACACTATACGTTCCTCAATCACAGGAACGAAGAGAAAAGTTTGCTTTCCATCTTTAATGAATTGGGAATTGAACTACCTCCTGCAGGAGCAGGTGAATGCGCAGCGCCCAAGCTTCTGCAGTACGCCTATCAACACCGTCTGACTCCTGTCACTTTCGCTGAATTCTGGTGGGGCGCATCTCCTAAGTCAGAAGTAAGAAAACATGGTGAATTCTATCCCTCTTGTCGCGGTAAATGTGAACCCATTTTGGGACACATGCTTAACGGATTAGAGGTCGACGAAAATCCCATGTTACAAAATCCGGCAGCAGATAAAGAACTCGATTTCGTCTATGAAGATGAGGATATCATTATCGTAAATAAACCTGCAGAATTTTTATCCGTTCCCGGAAAAAACATCGATGATTCGGTTTATAGCAGGATTAAGGTAAAATATCCCGAAGCTACAGGCCCATTATTGGTTCATCGACTGGATATGTCAACATCAGGAATACTTCTCGTAGCTAAAAATGAAACAGCACATCGATTTTTACAACGGCAGTTCATCAAAAGAACCGTCAAGAAAAGATATGTCGCCCTACTCGATGGAATTGTGAACGATGATCATGGAAAAATAGAACTTCCGCTCAGAGTTGATCTGGATAACAGACCCTTTCAGCTAGTTTGCTACGAGCACGGGAAGCCTGCCCTTACACACTTTGAAGTCCTCGAAAGAAGAAACAATGAAACGTTGATCCACTTCTATCCGTCCACTGGTAGAACCCACCAGTTGCGTGTCCATGCTGCACACCAGTTAGGACTAAATGCACCTATAAAAGGTGATGATCTTTATGGTAGAAAAGGCGAAAGACTTCATCTTCATGCTGAATATTTAGCATTCGTTCACCCGTCAACGCGTCGCAAGTTTAAAATAACCATCCCCTCTCCTTTCTAAGAATTTACTTAGGATAAATACCACGGTAATCAATATGAATTACCTTTGTACTCGTGAAAGTAAAATTCCTACCGGCTTATCTATTGACGTTTGTAAATGTGCTTGGCTTCAGTATTCTGATGCCCATACTTCCATTTGTCGTTAAAGATTATGGTGCTCCTGAATGGATGTATGGTTTACTACTTACGTGTTACAGTGCTTTTCAGTTTATCGGAGCGCCTTATTTGGGTGCGCTTTCTGATGCGATAGGCAGAAAACCTGTATTGATCATTTCGCAAGCAGGAACACTGCTGAGCTGGTTCGTTTTTGTCATTGCACTGTTACTACCTAATGTTCCTGTACTCGGCTTAGCACTGCCCTTATGGATCGTTATGCTCTCGAGGATACTTGACGGTATCACCGGAGGAAATTCATCTGTAACGAATGCCTATATCTCGGATATTACTACCCGGGATGAAAAATCCTACATCTTTGGATATCTTGGTGGGATCGCGGGAATAGGAATGATCATTGGTCCCGGTCTGGGTGGACTGAGTGCTTCTACCTCGCTTGGTTTTTTCGGTACCATGTTCGTAGCCATCTTTATTTCTTCGATTACCCTAATCTCATTATTTGCGTGGTTGAACGAATCTCTTCCTCACGACAAACGAAGAGAGCGAAAGAAACAAACAATTCTCAACACACTTTTTATTCCAAAAAGGGTAAAGGAAGTACAACCCTCTTATGTTATTAAAGTACTTTTTACTGTGAAGTTCTTCTTTACAACGATGATGGCTTTCTACATTGGAACGATCGCTCTTTATCTGATCGATACATTTGGTTTCAATGAGAAGGAATTGGGATTGTTTTTATTGATCGTAGGTGTTTTTCTCGCCTTCAATCAGGCAGTCTTGTCTAAATTATTCGTGAAGCAATTCGGAGAGTACAAAACACTTCTGATTGGTTTATCCTTCGCTGCGCTTGGATTGTTCAGCATTACCATTACAAATAACCTATGGTTGTTTGTTTCCTTCTACTACATCATGAATCTTGGTCTATCCCTATGCTTCCCTATGTTCAATGCATTGATCTCCCAAAATGCTGATCCCAAAAAGCAAGGTGAGATCATGGGGATTAGTGAATCGATCAACTCTTTTACAATGGCACTATTCCCTGTCGTAGCTGCAACCTTGTACGGCATGATCGGCTATCATCTTTATCACTTTGTTTCGATCTTGCCTGTGACGGCTTTCATCCTGGCGTTGATCGGAGCTCGCAAAATGAAAACAAAAAAGCCTGACTTTGATCAGGCTTCGGAATAATAATTGAATTTTATTAATGGTGATGTCCACCTGGACCATGAACATGTCCGTGACTGATCTCATCAGCTGTAGCCTCTCTTAGATCGACAACATCAACATCAAAGTGAAGCTCAACACCCGCCAATGGATGATTAAGATCCAACGTAACTTCTTCTCCTTCTATATTAGAAATAACTGCGATCGCAGGACCGTTATCTGTCTCCAATTGAACCTGCATACCAACATGCATTTCTTCGTCTCCAGTAAAACCGGATTTCGGTACAACGTGATATAAGCTGTCGTGTCTTTCACCGTACGCATCCGCAGGGGCGATAACAACGTTCAACGAGCTGCCTTTCTCTTTACCTTCCAATTCGTTTTCCAATCCAGGGATCAATTGCCCTACCCCGTGAAGATAAACTAACGGAGTTCTTCCAGATGAAGTATCCAAAACCTCTCCTTCTTTGTTACGAAGGGTATAGTCGATACTTACTACAGTGTTTTTTGTAACTTTCATGAAATTTCTTTGCCCCGAAGATACGGTTAATTCTCCGATGGGCAAAAAACAAACAATACAGGCATCTATGAGAATTGGATTATTAACCACCTTGATTCTATTGATATTCATTCGATGTACTTCTGATGATCCTCAGCAAAATGAGCATCCTATAGACTCTATTCATTCACAGGGATCAGATTTGGATACAACCAATACAATGTATGAAGACATCGAGCTGGAAGACCCTTTAAAACCCTTAAAGCTCTGCATTGGATCTGCAACGTTCAAATCACCTATCATTGACTGTCTCGATGACTTTGAGACGGAACTTGAGGAGGCAGAAAAATTAACCGCAGACAGTATCCTTTTGCTCACAATAAACAAGATGTATGAACTAGGGGATCAGGTATACTTCGACGAGGAACGCGACGTTATTCCGGATACATGGGAATTAAAACCTGAGCTCGTTACAAAATACAGAAAACACGGGTTTGACATAGATCAGGAAGAAGGAATGTATTTCCTCACACCTGACTTTAAATTCTTGAATGCACGTTTTTATGAAGTCGTTTCACCCCAAATGAGGAATTACCTGTTCTACCGTTTGAGAAATCCGGTAAAGCTGACCTATGATGCAGGCATTATTCTGGACCCCATGGATTTCGCAGTGCGATTGATATCACTTGAAAAATTGCTTACTGAGAATAATCCGGTGGTTAGAGAACTTGTAAAGCAGGAGCTCATCTATGAAGTGATTTTATTTTACAGCGGATCAGATAACACTCCCATTTACGATTGGGAATCACAAAAGATCTTGCCCGAATTCAGAAAAGCTGCCGAATATCTGCGTGGATCGGGGGGTAAATACGTTCGGAAAATATCTGAATACTATTTCAAGTATTACTACGAATACGGCTGGAAAGTGAATCACGAAACATATGAAAAAGTACTTCTTCCGGGAGAATCAGAATCCATTTTTGAAAAGATCTATCCCGGCAACTGATCTATTTCTTCCGAATTAAGCTTAGTCCGTCTCTGATCGGTAAGATCACCACTTGAACGCGTGGATCATTTGCAATATCTGAATTCAGTTTTTGCAGAGCGGCAGTATCTTGATCGTTTGGTTTAGCCTCAGTTAGGACCTTGCCGGACCAAAGTACATTGTCAATAAGCATATAACCGCCTGAAGACAAACGATCGATCAGTTCGTTGTAATAAAGTTGATAGTTCTTTTTATCAGCGTCGATAAATATCAGATCGAACTCACCATCAAGATTTTTGATCTCATCTATTGCATCACCAATTACTGGCTTGATAACTCCCTCAAAACCTGATTCTCTGATATATCGCTCTACCAGCTCCTCTCTCTCATCGTTTACATCAATTGTGATCAGCTCGCCACCTTTTTGAATTCCTTCTGACAGACAAATAGCGCTGTAACCCGTATATGTACCTAGCTCCAAAACGCGCTTAGGTGAGATCATATGTGAGATCATACTTAGAACACGTCCCTGAAAGTGACCACTTAACATCCTTGGTTGAAGCACATTTAAATGCGTTTCTCTATTCAGTTTGTACAGTACTTCGGGCTCTTTCTCTGAGTGTTCACAGACATATTTATCGAGTTCTTCAGAAATAAATTCCATGGGGTCTTTTTTTACAAATTTGCGATTTATACCCCGAAAATTCGACCTTTGTATCATGAAAACTGAAAACATCAAAGGATACTGCGCCATTGGCGTCTATCAAGGTAAAACACATCACAACCTCGGAACACTATGGCGTTCAGCATATATTCTTGGGGCCTCGTATATTTTTACTGTCGATGGTCGTTATAAAAAACAATCCTCTGATGTGCTCCGTACCTGGTCGAGAATTCCGTTGTTCAATTACAAAACTTTCGACGATCTGCTCAATAATATCCCATACGATTGCAGACTCATTGGTGTAGAAATGGATGATCGTGCGGAGTTCCTTCATGAATTTGAGCACCCGAAAAGAGCTATTTACCTTCTCGGTGCCGAAGATACCGGTCTACCGGAATTCGTTAAAGATAAGTGTCACATGTTGATCAAATTACCCGGAAATAATTCTTTGAATGTTGGTGTCACCGGCAGCATCGTTCTACATGATCGTGTCACGAAAATCCCTACAGATCTTCCAGCCTACCACAAGGAAAATTAATTTGTTTATATTTTTTTAAGAATAATTAAACAAAAACACCCGCTAATCTTTTAATTTTGCCACTTGTGTAAAAGAACTTCCACAACGTGGGATGTACTTTAATTTTGCTTTACAATTAGAACGAAATGAAATTCATAGCAATACTCTTTTTATTGATATCCACCATTAGCTATGGTCAGAAGTATACAATATCAGGCTCCGTAAAAGACTCATTGAACGGCGAGGATATTTTCGGAGCAGTTGTGAAAGTCAAGGAACTTACCAATGTCGGTTCGGTGACTAACTCCTATGGTTTTTACAGTATAACTCTTGATCCGGGAGATTACACGCTTGTATTCAGAGCATCTGGATACGACACTAAGGAGATTCGAGTAGTGCTTAAGAACGATCTGACACTGAATGTTGAGCTTCGCATTCCTGAGGCAATTCAAGAGATAGAAGAAGTAAAAGTTTCTGCTGTTAAAGAAAATGATAACATCACCTCATCGGAGATGAGTGTCACCAAGTTTGATCCTAAAGATATTGAAACCATACCAGTGATCTTCGGTGAAAAAGACGTAATGAAGACTCTTCAACTCACTCCGGGCGTAAAATCTGCCGGCGAGGGAAATGCCGGTTTTTATGTTCGTGGCGGCGGAGCAGATCAAAATCTTATTCTTTTGGATGAGGCTCCGGTATACAATGCTTCTCACCTACTTGGGTTTTTCTCCGTTTTCAATTCTGACGCAATTAAAGATGTTTCCTTGTACAAATCAGGGATTCCCGCTGAATTTGGAGGACGAGCTTCTTCTGTTATGGATGTAAAAATGAGAGACGGAAACATGAAAAAATTCGATGTTTCAGGAGGAATCGGACTTATTTCCTCCCGTCTAACGCTCGAGGCACCGATCGTAAAAGACAAGGGTTCTTTCATTATTTCGGGGAGACGCAGTTACGCGGATGTCTTCTTGAAACTATCAAAAGATGAAAATCAGCGAAATACTAAACTTTATTTCTATGATCTCAATGCTAAAGCCAACTACAGATTAGGGGAAAAGGATAGGATCTTCTTGTCTGCCTATTTCGGTCGAGATAATTTTGGATTTGGCGATGTATTTGGTTTCAACTGGGGAAATGCAACTGCAACGATGAGATGGAACCACATTATCAATCAGAAATTGTTCTCCAATACATCTGTTATCTACAGTAACTTTGATTACGCCTTCAATATTGGTTCCGGTGATGAAGGTTTTGGGGTTAAGTCATCCATTGAAGACTGGAACTTAAAACAGGACTTTTCCTTTTTCATGAACAACATGAATACCATGAAATTCGGGTTTCAGGGAATTTATCACACATTCAGACCTGGAGCACTAACTGGATCCAATGCATCTTTCAACGAAATCATTCTTGATCCAAGATATGCTCTTGAATTCAGTGCATACGTTCAAAATGAAATGAAGCTTGGTGCCAGATTCAATATGAATTATGGTTTGAGATATGCCGGATTCAATCTGATCGGAAAGGGAAATGCTTACGAATTTGACAATGAGGGAAATATTACGGACACAACCCAATACAGTGCTTTTGAAACGATAAAATATCATGGCGGACTGGAACCTCGTTTATCCATGAGCTACGTTATTTCTGAAAACAATTCCATCAAGTTAGGATATAACAGGAACTATCAGTTCTTACATCAATTATCTAACTCAACAACCAGTAGTCCAACAGATGTCTGGGTTCCGAGCTCGAACAATGTAAAGCCTCAGATAGCCGATCAGATCGCTCTGGGTTATTATCAGAATTTCAAGAAGAATACCTACGTTCTATCAACCGAGGTATA
>SBGS01000254.1 GCA_006226555.1 Bacteroidota bacterium | reverse complement strand
ATTTCAGTAGTATACCAATAAGTCGCACGAACGCCATTTTTTTCAAGCACGGCTTTCTTACACTTGAAACCAAGAAAAACGCGTTCTTCGTTGAACAACTGAACATTAAAGGCCGAGTCAATTTGTTGCTGTCCAAAGCCAACAGCATCAGGTGTATTTTTGTATGCATAATTTCCCATCACCCCCTTTGTTAGAGAAAGCACTTCATTCTTAAAGGTATCAACCCGGATGGATGTCATGGAAACCATGCCCAGATAGTAATCCATACGGTAGAGTCCGGGAGCGAAATATAACTCCATACGACTACCTCTCAGTAAGCTTGCCTGTTGTACGATATCTGCAGCTGTATCGATAGCTTGTACGTCTATATCGAACTGAAAGTATCCTTCTTCCAGCTGAGCTTGAGATGAAGAGCTGGCGACGATTGAGAATAAAATAACTTTAATGATTCGCATATCATGGCAAGTTATGGAGTATCTGTGTGATATCCTAAGAATAACGCCAAATTGTAATCAATAATTCTGCATTAATCTTAATTTTGCTCAAAACCAAAAAGATATGGGAAGAGCATTTGAATATAGGCGAGCAGCAAAGGAAAAGAGATGGGATAAGATGTCTAAGTTGTTCCCCAAATTAGGGAAGGCAATCACCATGGCTGCAAAAGAAGGAGGGTCAGATCCTGAAATGAATGCATCATTGAGAACGGCAATTAAAAATGCCAAGGCTCAAAATATGCCAAAGGATAATATCGAAGCGGCCATTAAGAGAGCGACAGCGAAGGATGCGGAGGCATATATCGAAATGAACTACGAGGGTAAAGGTCCTCATGGAGTGTTGGTATTCGTCGAATGTGCAACGGATAATCCAACAAGAACTATTGCCAATGTAAAATCATATTTTAACAAGGCAGGTGGAAGTATTGTTCCGAACGGGTCTCTTGAATTTATGTTCAATCGCAAAGCCGTTTTTGAGTTTGAAAAGCCGGAAGGACTGGACACGGAAGAATTGGAATTGGAATTGATCGATGCAGGACTTGAAGAGATCGAAGTGAATGAGAATCGCGTGTATGTATATGGAGATTATACGTCATTCGGTTCCTTGGCGAGTGCTCTTGAAGAAAAGGGAATAGAGGTGGAAAAATCGAACTTACAACGTATCCCGACTTCACCGGTTGAATTTACTGAAGAACAACTTGTGGACATAGAGAAAATGCTTGATAAGATCGAGGACGATGACGATATTCAGCAAGTATTTACGAATATTGCTTAAATCCTATCCTTTTGGTATAATAAAATCAGATTTTTTAAGTTAATGTTTCAGGTATCCGAAGGCGGAGCTTACTTATGTTAATCCAAAGCAAGAAAATACAATTTTCATTTCTCGGAGCTATACTTCTGGTGTTAGTTCTGTTTGGGTGTTCAACAGAGAAGAATTCTGCCGTGAATCGTTTTTACCATGGGTTAAATGCTCATTATAACGGTTATTTCAATGCAAAGGAATTACTGCGCACCTCAATGGAAACCTATCGCAGCTCCAGAGAGGAGAATTATTACAAATTATTGCCTGTCGATCCGATGCCGGATGAAAATGAGGTGCTAGGAATGTATCCTGCCATTGATACGGCTATTGTCAAGTGCAAGAAAGTGATCTTGAAACACAGTATGCCGAGCAATGACAAGCCTTCACGAAAAAAGGATGAGTACAATCCATGGATCGATGAGAACTGGACAACAATCGGTATAGCTTCTTATTACCGTAGAGACTACGAAGGGGCACTCAAAAACTTTAATTACGTTCGAAAGTTTTATTCAAACGACCCATCACTTTTTATCGGTGAGTTCTGGATGGCCAAGACATATATGGCCAAAGGAGACTTGGTAAAGGCAAAGTTACATCTTGACAATCTGGATAAGGCGATAGTTGAGGAGTCGGGAAGAACAAAGGCAGATTGGAAAACAAAGGACGGAAAGAAACTGGCGAAATTTCCAAAAGAGATCCGTTTTGACCTTGAATTAGCAAAAGCGGAATTAGCACTGATAAAGGAGAATAAGGAAAATGCAATTGTTTTTCTTGAAAACGCTCTCAAGGAGGCTCGAATGGGTGACGATCGTGAACGAGTTCACTTTATTCTGGGCCAGCTTTACGCTGAAAAGGGTGAAAAACAAATGGCCTTTGATCATTATTCAAAAGTTATAAAGGGGAAGGCGAGGTTCGATATGAGCTTCAATGCACGCTTGCAACGAACTTTCCTTGGTGAAGGAGAGAAAGCTCGAAAGGAGCTCACAAAGATGTTGCGTGATGCCAAGAATGCAGAATTCAAGGATCAGATCTACTACGCATTAGCCCAACTGGAGTTTAGAGAGAACGATGAGGAAAAGGGTATGGAATATCTAACACTCAGTGCATTCTATTCCTCAAAGAATATGCGCCAGAAAGGAATGGCATATGAACAATTGGGTGATATCCATTTTTCCAAGAGGAATTATGTTAGAGCCCAGAAATATTATGACTCTTGCGCAACGGTAATTCCGGAGGATTATCCAAATGGAGAGGCTATAAGAAACAAGGCTACGAATTTGGAGAAACTTGTGATCGCAGTTGAAACCGCTTACTTTGAAGATAGTGTTCAGAGAATTGCGGCGATGGACGAGTCAACGCGAGAAGATTTTATCAAATCGTATATCAAGAAAACAAAAGAGGAGATTGAAGAACGCAAAAAGAGAGAAGCTGAAAGGTTAAGAGAACTGCAGAAGAACGAAAGTCTTTTTGTGCAGGATGCTAAGGGTGGTAAGTGGTATTGGACAAATGCTAAAACACGATCGGAAGGTTATGATGAATTCAAACGCCTTTGGGGTAACCGTGAGAATGAAGATGACTGGAGAAGATCTGACAAGGCTATTGTGATCCAGGATCTTGAAGAAGGCGAAGAAGAAATTGTCGATACTTTAGCTCAGCCTGAGCCGGAAGACACCTTAACAGTGGATTATTTGAGTAAGAAATTACCTTTAAATGATTCCTTACTTGCCTTATCCAACAAACGTTTAATGGCTGCTCGTTATCAAGCAGGGATGATATATAAAGAGCAGCTTTCGGAGCCAAAATTGGCAGAGCAGGAATTCCTTGCTGCATTGGATAAGCATCTCATGACCGATCCGCACGACCTAATGAGTGCGTATCAAATGTTCAAAATGCATGAAACAGGTGATGCTTCCAAGGCCACTCATTACAAGGATTATATCTTAAATAATTATCCGAATAGTGATTATGCTAATTATTTAAGAGATCCTGATTTCTTCGTTAAGAGAAAAGAGTTGGAAGCTTTGGCGGAGGACGAATATGTTCGGGTATTGGACAGATATAATCGTGGATTATTTTATCCTGTGCTAACAAAGGCGAATGATGTGATCGCCAATGAACCGGAGAATAAGTTCAGATCAAAATACATGCTCTTGAAGGCTTTGTGTATAGGCCGTTTGAATGAAAATAAGCAAGACATGGTTCCTGTTTTGGATCAAGTGATCGCTGAATTTCCGGGGTCCATGGAGGCTGAAAGAGCTTCTGAATTATTGAATATTTTAAAGAACGGTTATTCTTCAAATGAACCTTTCGACTTTGAGAAAAAATCCATATTCGATTATTCAGATGAACAACCTTATCGAATACTGATATTTATCGGTGAGAATGAAACCTCAAATGGCGCAAGAACCAAAGTTGCGGATTTTAATCGTGAATTTTTCAGCAAGGAAAGATTAAGGGTATCATCAAAAATTTATGGAAGTGATCAGAGCGTGATCTTGGTGGATGAATTTCCTGATCAAATGTCTGCAGGGAAGTACATTAGGGTGTTTAAACAGACAAGGAAATATTTGCTGGATCTTCAGAATGCTGAAGTCTACATGATCACTAACGATAATTTAAAGGTGCTTTTCAAAGAGCAGAACCTGACAGAATTTATTAAGTTTTACGAAGAATACTTCTAAAGATGAAAAAGAGAAATACAACTATATCTGACGGTCCGGACAGGTTAAACGTGCTTGTGGAAGGAACACGTGTCAAGGGTGACATTGTTATGGAGTCCAGCATCCGTATTGATGGTGAGGTTGTTGGGAATCTGGCTTCGTCTGCAAAGGTTGTTGTTGGCAAGAATGGAAGCGTGAAGGGTGATCTTAATTGTTCTGAGGCTGATATCGAGGGTAGAATTGAAGGAGTTATCAAAGTGGAAGACCTGCTTATCTTAAGGGCGAATGCTCGGGTTAACGGAGATATTAAATGTTCCAGAATACAGATCGAGGATGGAGCTCAGTTTACGGGTAAATGTATCATGAGCAACGTTCAGGAGGCTATTGAGAGAGCCGAAAATACCGCTGATCTGGTTTACTAGTCATGTCCGATAGACGATCATACTCAAAGTATGCTAAATTCTCTGCACTCGGAATTCAAATGGGTGTTATTATCGGAGGTTTTGCCTGGCTAGGCAATTACCTGGATAAACGTCAGGATAATGTTACGGCATGGTGGACCTTGGGGTTAACGTTGTTTGGGGTTGGTTCCGCTTTGTATCTGATGATCAAAGAGGTTATTAAAATGGGAAAAGAAGAGGATGAAAAAAAGTAGATTTTCCCTTTTACTATTTGGAGGTCTTCTCTTGGCGGTAATCATTCATTTTGCACTAATTAGATCTTTGAATATTCCTATTTCTTGGAGAGATTACCTTGAAGGTACTACAGTTGTATCTATTTTAACGCTTATTGGGTTCATTCTGATTATTCCCGCCCTATCTGATTTTAGTGAGCAATTTGTGGGGAAGTTTATGATCATGACAACGGTTCAGATGCTCGGTATATTGAGCTATATGGTATATGTGTTCATCACGAATCCTAAAAGTCTGCAGATCGTTGCCGCAAACATTTTACCACTCTTCATAGTCATGCTTTTCTTCCAATCGCTCTTATTAATAAGGTCTCGGCGGTCGTAGCATTTGAATATATCCGCAGATCATTAAGATTAGCTGAGAATCTTACTGTTTTTTGTCTTGTTACTTCTAAAAGTTTCTGTACCTTTGCGCAAAATTTTTGACACCTTGATAAGAAAACAACGTGCAATGACGATTTCAGCTAAATTCAACGCATTGATTTTGACAGTTTTAACTGTTTTGGTTGCGGGTTTCACATACGCTAATCATCATGAAGCTGGTCATGAAATGACCGAAGAGCATCATGAGGTAGATGCTACACACGGAGAAGCTAAGGAGTTTAAGGTTGATGAAATGATCATGCACCACATCAAAGATGCGCATGAATGGCATCTTTGGGGAGGAGAACACGATGGGACATCAATTTATCTTCCAATCATCATTTTGGATGAAGGCTTGAAAATGTTCTCGTCAAAGCATTTTTATCATGGTGAAACAAAAACTGCAGTTGACCACGCTACTCACGAAGAGTTGCATTACATCGCTGGTGTTGGTCCTGCAGAAGGGTACGCTATGTTCCACGAAAAGATCTACAAGCTGGAGAACGGTGAGCTTGCATTTGAAGATGGTCATGCTCATGGTGAAAGAGTAACCGATTTTTCAATCACTAAGAATGTGGCCGCGTTGTTCTTGTCAGCACTTGTAGTTATGTTACTGATGTTCTCAACTGCGAAGTACTATAAAAAGAACGGTGCCGTTGCTCCAAGAGGATTAGCGAAATTCACCGAGCCGATCATTCTTTTTGTACGTGATGACATCGCTAAAGCAAATATTGACGAGCACAAGTACAAAAAGTATGTACCTTATTTATTGACGATCTTCTTCTTCATTTGGATCAGTAACTTATTAGGATTGATTCCAATTCTTGGGTCAAACTTGACAGGTAATATCAGTGTAACACTTTTCCTTGCGGTTTGTACGCTATTGGTTACAGTGTTCTCTGGAAACAAGGCATACTGGGGTCACATTTTCTGGATGCCAGGAGTTCCGGTTCCGATGAAGATCTTTATGATGCCGATCGAATTGATTGGAGTGTTGACAAAGCCATTTGCATTGATGATTCGTTTGTTTGCAAACATCACAGCGGGTCACATTATCATCTTGGCGTTGATCTCAATTATTTTCATCAATAAAAACATTGCTTGGGGTGCGTTATCTGTTCCTATGGCATTGTTTATTTCGGTGTTGGAGTTGTTGGTTGCATTCCTGCAGGCTTACCTGTTTGCAATGTTATCAGCGTTATTTATTGGTGCTGCTGTAGAAGAGCATCACCATTGATTTAGTAACTTTTTTAAATATATATAAGTTATGTACGGAAGTATAGCAGCAATTGGAGCAGGACTTGCAGTATTAGGTGCAGGTTTGGGTATCGGACGTATCGGTGGTTCAGCAATGGACGCGATCGCTCGTCAGCCTGAAGCTTCAGGAAAAATTCAAACTGCGATGATTATCGCAGCGGCGTTGGTAGAAGGGGTTGCCCTTTTCGGTGTAGTAGTTGGTCTACTAGGAAACGCGAAGTAATTATTTAATGTCAACCGTAACGGTTGGTTACGGTTGACATTTTTTTAAGAAGTTAAACACATAATAAAGATAAAATGGATTTAGTATTACCTGATTTCGGTCTTTTGTTTTGGACGGGGTTGGTTTTTGTGATCTTGTTGTTCTTATTGACAAAGTTTGCATGGAAACCTATTCTTGGAATGGTGAATGCACGAGAAGAAAAGATCTCTGAAGCATTGGCTCAAGCAGAAAGAACAAAGGAGGAAATGAAAGCGTTGCAGGCGCAAAATGAGAACTTGTTGAAAGAAGCAAGAGCTGAGCGTGATGCGATGATCAAGGATGCTAAGGAAACTGCTTCATCAATGGTTGAGGAAGCGAAGTCAAAAGCAAAGGAAGAAGCAGAGAAGCTTTTAGTTTCTGCACGTGAAACGATCAATGCGGAGAAAGCTGCAGCGATCACTGAGTTGAAGACTCAAGTAGCTGCGATCTCTTTGGAAATTGCTGAGAAAGTGGTTCGTGGTGAGTTGTCTTCGGATGACAAACAAACTGCTTTGGCACAAAAACTAGCAGAGGATATTAATTTGAACTAATTAAGAATGAAGAGTTCTAAGGTAGCATCCAGATATGCGAAGTCACTTCTTGATATTGCTATTGAGCAAAACAAGATTGATGCTGTATTGGGTGATATGAAGTTCCTTACTGAGATCAACGGAGAATCAAGAGACTTTGAATTGCTTATCAAGAGTCCTATAGTTAAGGCGGATAAGAAGGTCGAGATCTTTGAGAAGGTATTTGACCAATTCGAAGAAGTATCAATGGCTTTCGTTAAGTTGATCACTAAAAATCGTCGTGAGGCTTTATTGCCTGAGATAGCTATGGCATTTGACGCCTTAGTGAAGGAGCATAAAGGAATCGTACCTGTTTCCATCATCTCAGCGGCACCACTTGACGCAAAAACAAAAGACGCGATCACATCAAAAGTTCAGACTTTGGTGAAAGGTCAGCTTGAAATAGAAGAAAAAATTGACGCTTCACTTATCGGTGGTTTCATCGTTCGTATGGGTGATACGCAGATCGACGCATCTGTAGCAAGTCAGTTTAATAATTTAAAACAACGTTTAACACGATAAACTGGCCCTCGCCAGCTAAAAATTAAGAGAAAATGGCAGATGTAAAACCAGCAGAAGTTTCTGCAATCTTAAGAGAGCAATTAGCAGGATTCCGTTCTGAGGCTGAATTGCAGGAAGTGGGTACCGTACTTCAAATTGGTGACGGTATTGCACGTATCTACGGATTGAAAGGTGTTCAATACGGTGAATTGATCGAATTTGATGGAGGTTTACAAGGTATTGCACTTAACCTTGAAGAGGATAACGTAGGTGCCGTTCTACTAGGACGTTCAACTGAAGTAAAAGAAGGAGATACTGTAAAGCGTCTTGGACGAATTGCTTCAGTGAAAGTAGGTGAAGGAATGGTTGGTCGTGTTGTTGATACATTGGGTAATCCGATCGATGGTAAAGGACCTCTTGAAGGTGAGCTGTTTGAAATGCCAATTGAGCGTAAAGCACCAGGGGTAATTTTCCGTCAACCGGTAAATGAACCAATGCAGACAGGTATTAAGGCAGTTGATGCGATGATTCCGATTGGTCGTGGACAACGTGAGTTGGTTATTGGTGACCGTCAGACTGGTAAAACAACAGTTTGTATCGATACGATCATCAATCAAAAGGAGTTCTACGATAGAGGAGAACCTGTATTCTGTATTTATGTAGCGGTTGGACAAAAAGGTTCAACAGTTGCTGGAATCGTTAAAAAACTTACTGATGCGGGAGCAATGGCCTATACAGTTGTTGTTGCTGCAAACGCATCAGACCCTGCTCCAATGCAGTTCTACGCTCCTATGACGGGTGCTGCGGTTGGTGAATATTTCCGTGATACTGGACGTCCTGCATTGATCGTTTATGATGATCTTTCTAAGCAGGCGGTAGCATACCGTGAGGTGTCATTGCTTCTACGTCGTCCTCCGGGTCGTGAGGCATATCCTGGAGACGTATTCTACCTTCACTCAAGATTGTTGGAGCGTGCGGCTAAAGTTATTAATGACGATTCGATTGCGGCTCAAATGAATGACCTTCCTGAATCTTTGAAAGGAAAAGTAAAAGGTGGTGGTTCATTAACAGCTCTACCGATCATTGAAACACAAGCTGGTGACGTATCTGCTTATATTCCTACTAACGTAATTTCGATCACAGATGGTCAGATCTTCCTTGAGTCGGATCTATTCAACTCAGGTATCCGTCCTGCGATCAACGTAGGTATCTCGGTATCACGTGTAGGTGGATCAGCACAGATCAAATCAATGAAGAAAGTAGCTGGTACCTTGAAACTGGATCAGGCACAGTACCGTGAGCTTGAAGCATTTGCTAAGTTCGGTTCTGACCTGGATGCTGCTACTAAATCAGTACTTGATAAAGGAGCAAGAAACGTGGAGATCCTTAAACAAAGAGAAGGTGACCCTTATCCGGTTGAAAAGCAAATTGCTATCATTTATGTTGGTACTAAAGGATTGATCCAGCGAGTGCCTGTAAACAAAGTGAAGGAGTTTGAAAAAGAGTACCTGAACTATCTTGAGGCTAAGCACGCTAATGTACTTGCTGACCTTAAGGCTGGTAAATACACAGATGAGCTTACTGATGTGTTGACTCAGGTAGCGAAAGAGATCGCAGAGAAATATTAATTAGTAATTCCGAAAAATTCCACTAGATGGGAAGCTTAAAGGAAATAAAAAACAGGATCACGTCGATTTCATCTACAATGCAGATCACTTCTGCAATGAAAATGGTATCGGCAGCAAAGTTAAAGCGTGCTCAAGATGCGATCACACAGATGCGTCCGTATGCTGAAAAGTTGCAGGAGATCCTTGGAAATTTGAGTGCAACGCTTGATCTGTCAGAGAATGCATTCTCCGCTCAAAGAGAAGTGAAAAATGTCTATGTCGTAGTCGTGACCTCCAACCGTGGATTATGCGGAGGGTTCAACAACAACGTGATCAAACAGACAAATGCTTTACTTAATGGAGAATTGTCTCAGTACAACACTAAAGTAATTGCTGTTGGTAAGAAGGCGAACGATGCATTTAAGAGAAGTGAGTTCAATTACCGTCCTGAAGGAATCGGAGCTGCCGAAGACATGTTCAATGATCTTACATTTGAGCGTTCTTCAGAGCTTGCGCAGTTCTTCATGAAGGAGTTCACGGCAGGGAAAGTGGATCGCGTAGTTGTAGTTTACAACAAGTTCATCAATGCAGCAATGCAGGAAGTAATGTCTGAGCAATTCTTACCGATTGTTTCCAATGATAGTGTTGGTACTTCCGGGAATGCTGATTACATCTTCGAGCCATCTAAAGCTGAGATCGTTGAGGATCTGATCCCGAAATCGTTGAAGATCCAATTGTTCAAGGCATTTTTGGATTCTCACGCTGCTGAGCACGGTGCCCGAATGACGGCGATGCACAAAGCAACTGACAACGCAAGTGAATTGAAGCGTACACTAACGCTTGAATATAACAAAGCGCGTCAAGCGGCAATTACCAATGAGATCCTTGAGATCGTTGGAGGTGCTGAAGCATTAAAAAGCTAATTGAGTAATATCATATTGGAAAGCCTGTCGGTAACGACGGGCTTTTTTATTTTTATAGCATGGATAGCTGGTTCCTCATTCTCTTACCAATAATGGCCTTTCTTTATGCAATGGTTGGCCACGGTGGAGCAAGTGCATATTTGGCTCTGATGGCTTTGTTTTCATTTGCCCCTGAGGTAATGAAACCAACTGCACTTGTGCTGAATTTATTCGTGGCCGGAATATCTTTCATTAGTTTCTATAAAGCAGGTTACTTCAAGTTAAATCTATTTCTGGTATTCGCTCTTACCTCTATACCTATGTCTTATCTTGGAGGATCGTTAGAAGTAGACCAAATGGTCTATAAAAAAATACTTGGCGCCTTATTATTGATAGCCGTTTTACGAATGTTAGGTGTTTTTGGAAGGTCAGGAGAGATGAGAAAGGCTAGCTGGGCGGGTGGTCTGATAATCGGTGGTGCAATTGGATTTCTTTCAGGATTGATCGGTATAGG